>CBDUCN010000001.1:0-59985 GCA_965365655.1 uncultured Gammaproteobacteria bacterium
CGCCGCGTCGTCCCACGGCGCGGCCTGCCCGACCAGGCGTTCCGCCGCCGCCTGCTTGCCGGCGGCGCGCCCGTCGCCGGAGTCGCTGCGCGCGGCGCTGGAATAGGCCAGCGCCGCGAGCTTCGCGTACACGTCGCCCAGGTTCTCGTGCGCGACCGCGTAGTCCGGCGCCAGCCGCAACGCCTCGAGCAGCGCCGCGCGCGCCTCCTCGTAACGGCCCTGGGCGGCGTACAGCACGGCCAGGTTGTTGCGGATCTCGGGCAGGTCCGGGCGTTCCGCCGCGAGCGCGCGCACGCTGGCGATGGCCTCGTCGCTGCGCCCGCTGCGTCCGAGCAGCACGCCGCGCAGCAGGCGTGCCTCCACGTCCTGCGGCCGTTCGGCGAGGAACGCGTCCACGGCGCTCAGGGCCGAGCGGAGGTCGCCGCCGCGGGCGTACTCGCGGGCCTCGGCCAGCGACGGCGCCGCGCCCGCCGTCTGCGCGCGGGCGGACGGCGCGAGAGTCGACGCGGCGCACAGCAGCAGCACGGCCGCGCCGCGCACGCGCCACGGATGCACGCGGGCGCTCACGCGCGCGGCGGCGCGCCTTCGCGCGCCCGGATCGCGTCCGCCATCGCGACGGTGCGGCGGGCCTCTTCGGCGTGCAGGTGCTCGACGAGCCGCCCGTCCACCACGGCCAGGGCGCTGCCCTCGGCCTCGGCCTGGCGCCATGCGGCCAGCACGCGCCGCGCGTGCTCCACCGCGTCCGGGGACGGCGCGAACGCCGCGTTCGCGGCGGCCACCTGGCGCGGATGAATCAGGGTCTTGCCGTCGAAGCCGAGGCGGCGCCCCTGGGCGCACGCGGCCTCGAGAGCGGCGTCGTCCTCCAGGTCCAGGTGCACGCCGTCCAGCACGTCCAGGCCGGCCGCACGCGCGGCGGCGACGCACCACGCGAGCGCCGGGACCAGTCCCTCGCGATCCGCCGTCGGCGGCACCCGCAGGTCCCGCGCGAGGTCCGACGTGCCGAGCACCGCGCACGCGAGCGGCGGGCCGGCGTCGCACACCGGGCCCGCCTGCAGCACGCCGCGCGGCGTCTCGATCATCACCCACAGCGCGAGCGACGCCGGCGCGCCGGCGGCGCGCAGGCGGGCCGCCGCGTCGTGCACGGTGCGCGGGTCCTCCACCTTCGGCAGCAGCACCGCGTCCAGCGCCATGCCGGCCGCGGCGTCCAGGTCGTCGCCGCCCCACGGCGTGTCGGCGGCATTGACCCGCAGCACGCGCTCGCGGCCGCCGAAGCCGCCCGCCGCCAGCGCCTGCGCGGCGCCCGCGCGCGCGTCGGACTTCGCGGCCGGGGCGACCGCGTCCTCGAGGTCCAGGATCACCACGTCGCACGGCAGCTCGCGCGCCTTCTGCAGTGCCCGCGGGTTGCTGGCCGGCATGTACAGCGCGGAGCGCCGTGGCCGCGGGGCGTGGGGGGCGGTCGGCACCGGAGGCTCAGCCGCCGTCGAGGAGGCTGATCCAGTGCATCACCGGGCACGCGGTACCGGTCTCCAGGTGCGCGAGACAGCCGATGTTCGCGGTCGCGATCACCTCGGGGCCCGCGGACTCCAGCGCCGTCACCTTGTTCGCGAGCAGGCGCCGTGACAGCTCGCCCTGCAGGATCGAGTAGGTGCCCGCGGAGCCGCAGCACAGGTGCGCGTCGGGCACCGGTGTCAGCTCGTGGCCGGCGGCCGCGAGGATGGACTCCACGACGCCGCGCACCTTCAGCCCGTGCTGCAGGGTGCACGGGCTGTGGAAGGCCACGCGCTTCGGCGCGGCCGGCGCGAGCGCCGACAGGTCCTCGCCGGCGACGACCTCGGCGAGATCGCGGCTCAGCGCGCTGACGCGCCGCGCGCGCTCGGCGTAGCGCGGGTCGTGGGCCAGCAGGTCGCCGTACTCGCGCACCATCGTCCCGCAGCCGCTCGCGGTGATCACGATCGCCTCGGCGCCGGACTCCACCTCCGGCCACCACGCGTCGACGTTGCGGCGCATGAAGTCCAGCGCGTCGTCCGGTGCCGCGAGGTGGTGGCTGACCGCACCGCAGCAGCCGGCGTCAGGCGCCGCGAGCAGCGAGATCCCGAGGCGATCGAGCACCCGCGCCGCATGCGCGTTGATCTCCGGCGCGATGCCCGGCTGCGCGCACCCCTCCAGCACCAGCATGCGCCGCGCGTGGCGGGGCGCGGGACGCGGCGGCGCGCGGCGCCGCGCGGGCACCTTGCGCTTGAGCGGCCCGGGCAGCAGCGCGCGGGTGAGCTGGCCCATGCGCAGCAGCGGCGTGAACAGTCGCTCGTGCGGCAGCACCTCGCGCAGCGCGCGGCGCATCACGCGCTGTGCGAGCGGGCGCTGCACGCGCTGCTCCACGAGGTCGCGGCCGATGTCCGCGAGGCGCCCGTAGCGCACCCCGGACGGGCAGGTGGTCTCGCACGAGCGGCAGGTGAGGCAGCGGTCGAGGTGGAGCTGCGTGCGCGCCGTGGGCGCGGCGCCTTCCAGCACCTGCTTGATCAGGTAGATGCGCCCGCGCGGCCCGTCCAGCTCGTCGCCCAGCAGCTGGTAGGTGGGGCAGGTCGCGGTGCAGAAGCCGCAGTGCACGCACTTGCGCAGGATGGCCTCGGCCTCCTGGCCTTCGGCGGTGTCGCGGATGAAGTCGGCGAGGTTGGTCTGCATGGGTCCGGGACGCGGCGGTCAGATCTCGCGGTAGAGCCTGCCGGGATTGAAGATCCCCTGCGGGTCGAACGCGTTCTTCAGGCGCCGGTGCAGCGCCAGCAGGCCGGGCGTCAGCGGGTGGTGCACGTCGCCGCTGCGATCGCCGCCGCGAAACAGCGTCGCGTGGCCGCCGTGGCTGCGCGCCACCGAGCGCACGGCGCTCTCGTCCGCGTCGGTGCGCACCCAGCGCACGCTCCCCGCCCAGTCCACCAGCGTCTCGCCGGGAAGCGCCAGCGGCGCGGCGGTGGAGGGCACCGCGACGCGCCACAGCGGCGTGTCGCCGGCGAAGAACGGCAGCCGCTGCTCGCGCAGGTCGCGCCAGAACGCGTCGTCGTCGTCCAGCGCGTCGCCGCCCAGCGCCGCGACCGCGCTGGCCACGCCGCCTTCGCTGCCGCTCAGGCGCACGTGAGTGCGGCCCGCGAGGTGGCAGGCCGCGCTCAGCGGCAGCGGGCGCCCGGCCCAGGCGTTGAAGTGGCGCACGGCGTCGGCCGCGTCGTGCTCGAACACCCGGGTCACCGTCACCGCCGGGCGCGGCAGCACCTTCATCGACACGTCCAGCAGCAGGCCCAGCGTGCCCATCGCGCCGGTCATCAGCCGCGACAGGTCGTAGCCGGCGACGTTCTTCATCACCTCGCCGCCGAAACGCAGCACCTCGCCGCGGCCGTTGATCATGCGCACCCCGAGCACGAGGTCGCGGGCGGCGCCGGCGAAGGGGCGCCGCGGGCCGGACAGGCCGCACGCGATGGTGCCGCCCACCGTCGCGCCGTCGCCGAGGTGCGGCGGCTCGAAGGGCAGCATCTGTCCCTGCTCGTCCAGCGTGCGCTCGAGCTCCGCGAGCGGGGTGCCGGCGCGGGCGGTCACGACCAGCTCGGTCGGCTGGTAGCTCACGATGCCCCGGTGCTGCGCGACCGGCAGCGCCTGCGCCTGCACCGTGCGCCCGAGGAAGGCCTTGCTCGCTCCGCCCTCGGGAGCGAGCGGCGTGCCGGCGGCGGCGGCCTCGCTCACGCGGGCGGCGAGCGCGTCGGTGATGTCGCCGCCGCTCACCGCCGGCCTGCGGGCGTGCGCCGCGGTGCGTGGGCGCGACGACGCGTGATCGCGGCCGCCGCGTCGCGGGCGTGAGGTGTCGCGCATCGTGTTCCGTTCACGGGGCGGGCGCCGCGGCGTCTCAGAACCGCTCGATGTCCGGGAACGGCAGCTCGCCGTGGTGCACGTGCATGCCGCCGATCTCGGCGCAGTGCGCGAGCGTGGGCACCGCCTTGCCGGGATTCAGCAGCCCGTCCGGATCGAAGGCCGCCTTCACGGCGTGGAACTGCGTGAGCTCGGCGGCCGCGAACTGGGTGCACATGCCGCCGATCTTCTCCACCCCGACGCCGTGCTCGCCGCTGATGGTGCCGCCCACCTCCACGCACAGGTCGAGGATCTTCGCTCCCAGCTCCTCCACCTGCTCGATCGCGCCGGGCTGGTTCGCGTCGTACAGGATCAGCGGGTGCAGGTTGCCGTCGCCGGCGTGGAACACGTTCATCACCGGCAGGCCGTAGTCCTTCGACAGCGCCTCCATGCGCGCGAGCACCGTCGGCAGCTCGCGGCGCGGGATCGTGCCGTCCATGCAGTAGTAGTCCGGCGACAGCCGCCCGGCCGCGGGAAAGGCCGCCTTGCGCCCGGCCCAGAAGCGCATGCGTTCGGCCTCGTCCTTCGCGACCCGCACCTCGGTGGCGCCGCACTCGCCGAGCAGCCTTCGCACCGCGTCGATCTGGTCGGCCACCTCCTCCTCGGTGCCGTCGAGCTCGCACAGCAGGATCGCGGCGGCGTCGGTGGGGTAGCCGGCCCCGCAGAAATCGTCGGTCGCCCGGATCGCGAAGTTGTCCATCATCTCGAGGCCGCCAGGCACGATGCCGCCGGAGATGATGTGGCCCACCGCGGCGCCGGCCGCCTCCACGCTGTCGAAGGCCGCGAGCATCACCTTCGCGCACGACGGCTTCGGCAGCAGCTTCACGGTGACCTCCACGATCACGCCGAGCAGGCCCTCGGAGCCGGTCATCAGCGCGAGCAGGTCGTAGCCCGCGGCGTCCGGCGCGTGCGAGCCGATGGTGACCCGCTCGCCGTCCACCGTGACCACCTCGAGCTCGAGGATGTTGTGCACGGTGAGGCCGTACTTCAGGCAGTGCAGGCCGCCCGCGTTCTCCGCGACGTTGCCGCCGATGCTGCACGCGATCTGCGACGACGGATCCGGCGCGTAGTACAGGCCGTGCGGGGCGGCCGCCTCGGAGATCGCGAGGTTGCGCACACCGGGCTGCACCCGCGCGGTGCGCGCCGCCGGGTCCACGTCCAGGATGCGGTTGAAGCGCGCGAGGCTGAGCAGCACGCCGTCGGCCAGCGGCAGCGCGCCGCCGGACAGTCCGGTGCCGGCGCCGCGCGCGACCACCGGGATGCCGTGCGCGCTGCAGCGGCGCATCACCTCCTGCACCTGCTCGATGGTGTCCGGAAGCACGGCCAGCATCGGCAGCTGGCGATACGCGGTGAGGCCGTCGCACTCGTAGGGCCTCAGGTCCTCGTCCTCGCTCAGCACCGCGGCGGCGGGCAGGAACTCGCGGAACTCGCGCGCGAGCGCGGCGCCGCCGGCGCGGTTGCGCTCGACCGGGGCCGTGGCGGTCATGCCGGCGCCTCGCTGGCCGCCGCGGCACGCCGCCATGCCGGGACCGCCCCGCCCATGGCCCGCGTCACGTCATCGGCGGCGCGCACGACCATGCGCCCCAGCGGCTCGATGCGCTCGTCGGTGATGCGTGCGCGCGGGCCCGACAGCGACAGCGAGGCCACCGGCTCGCCGTGCTCGTCGTGCACCGTCGCCGCGACGCAGCGAAGGCCCACGGCGTGCTCCTCGTCGTCGAACGCGAAGCCGCGGGCGCGTATCCGCTCCAGGTCCGCGGCCAGCGCGTCGGCGGTGACCAGGGTGCTGTCGGTGAAGCCCTGCAGGCCGTGCGCCGCGACCCGTGCGCGCACCTCCGCAGGCGGCAGCGCGGCGAGCAGCGCCTTGCCGGCGCCGGACGCGTGCACCGGGGCGCGCCCGCCCAGGCGCACCAGCATCCGCATCATCTCGCGGCACTGCACCTGGGACAGGAACACCACCTCGCGCTGGTCCAGGATGGCAAGGTTCACCGACTCTCCGGACTCTTCCATCAGACGGCGCATGAACGGCCGCGCGATGACCACGACGTCACGGTCGGCGAGAAACGCGTTGCCGACGGTGAACGCCTTAACGCCGACGAACCACACGCCGCGGTCGGCGTCCAGCGCCGCGAAGCCGTGCTGCTCCAGGGTGTTGAGCAGGCGGTGGGTGGTGGACGCGGCGAGCCCGACGCGCTGCGCGAGATCGCTGAGCGTGATGCCCACGTCGGATTCGGCGATGCACTCGAGCAGCCCCAGCGCCCGCGACAGCGACTGCACCTGGGACGCCCCGTGGCGCCCGTTGCCGCGCGGCGGCCGGCCGCGGCGGCGCGCGGCGGGGGCGGGAATGCAGTCGAGGGGCTTGGTCATCGGTGACTTCGGTCGCAGATGCGGGCGAGCGCTGGCGGGGCGGGGCAGGCGCGTCCCGCAGCGTGCGGCGGCTGGCCCGTCGGAAGTGTGCCGAGTGGCTGAAGATGATAGCGGTTTCCGCATCGCAGGAACAATTTCTGCCACGCGGATTCAGCCCGCGCCATGCGGCGAGGCGCTGTTGATCTCGCTGATCTGGTCGTTCAGCGTCCAGTAGTCGTACACGATGCCGATCAGGAACACGCCGCCGGTGAGCAGGTACAGCAGCCCGGTCAGTATCTTCCCCAGGTAGAAGCGGTGGATCCCGAAGATGCCGAGGAACGTGAGCAGGATCCAGGTCACGTTGTAGTCCTTGGGCCCCTCCGTGAAGCGCAGGTCGGCCGAGCGGTCCATGGACGGGATCAGAAACAGGTCGACGATCCAGCCGATCAGGAACAGCCCCAGCGTGAAGAACCAGATGGTCCCCGTCACCGGACGCCCGAAGTAGAAGCGGTGCGCGCCCATGAACCCGAAGATCCACAGGACGTAGCCGATCAGCTTGCTGTGGGTGTCCATCGTCACGGTGCTGCCCCGTCCTCATGCGGTTTGCGCGCAGACTCTAAATAGCCGTTCCGAATCGTGCTACTCGCGCGGACTCCGCTCGCGAGCCCGTTGCCCGCGCCTTCCCGGTCCCCGTCGTCTCGAGGGGAGGGCAACACGCGGACGGGCCCGCTACGCATCGTCGATGGCCTTGATCAGCGCGCTGTGGTCCAGGCCCCCGAGCCCCGCGTCGATGAGCTTGCGGTACAGCGCGCGGTTCAGCGCCGTGGCCGGGAGCTCGAGACCCAGCGAGGCCGCCAGCTCGAGCGCCTGGCTCATGTCCTTGTGCTGCACCGTGCACCGCGCGCCGGGCTCGAAGCTCCCCTCCACCATGCGACGCCCGTGCACCTCGAGCACCTTCGAGCCGGCGAAGCCGCCCGCGATCGCGTCGCGCACCCGGGCGGGGTCCACGCCGGCGCGCCGGGCGAGGCTGAGCGCCTCGGCGACGGCGCCGATGTTGAGACCGACGATGACCTGGTTCGCGGCCTTGGCCACCTGCCCGGCGCCGACGGCGCCGACGTGGGTGATGGTCTCGCCCAGCACCTCGAGCAGCGGCATCGCCCGCGCGAGGTCGGCGTCGCTGCCGCCGGCCATGATCGCGAGGCGCCCGGACTCCGCGCCCGCGGTGCCTCCGGAGACAGGGGCGTCCACCCAGCCGGCGCCGCATCCGGCGGCCTGGGCCGCCAGCTCGCGGGTCGCGGTCACGGCGGTGGTGCCCATGTCGATCACGAGCCGGTCGGCCAGCCGGTCGGCCGCATCGCCGGCGCCCATGCCCTCGAGCAGGCCCTGCGGGCCGGTGACCACCTGCTGCACGGACGGGGTGTCGGTGAGCATCAGAATGCACACGGGCGCCGCGCGGGCGACCTCGGCGGGGCTCGCCGCCGTGCGCATGCCCGCAGCCCGCATCTCGTCCATCGGTCCGGGGCTGCGGTTGTGGACCACCAGCGTGGCGCCGGCGCGCTGCAGGTTCAGCGCCATCGGACGGCCCATCAGGCCCAGCCCGATGAAGCCGACGGTGAGGTGTTCGAGGGTGGGCATGACGGCGTGCGCTGCTCAGGTCGGGAGGACGGACTTTAGATCGCCGCGGGGCGCCGGCGGTATGCTCGCGCGACCGCCCGCAGGCCGGCCAGGGCCGGCCCGGGCACAGGAGGCCGTTTGAGCGCTGCTCGAGGGACACCGACGCGATCCGCGGCGTGGCTGGCGTGCGCGCTGTGGCTGGTTGCCGCCGGCTGCGGGGCCGGCGAGCCGCAGGTGCTGCGATTCGGTATCGCGAACGCGCCGGAGAACCTGGATCCGCGAACCGCCACCGACGCGGCATCCACCCGCGTCAACCGGCTGCTGTACGCGCGGCTGGTGGATTTCGACGAGCAGTTCCGCCCGGTGCCCGCGCTGGCGCGCTGGGAGCAGATCACGCCGCTGCGCTACCGCTTCCACCTGCGCGACGGGCGCCGCCCGTTCCACGACGGCACGCCGCTCACCGCCCAAGACGTCGTCGCGACCTACCGCGACGTGCTGGACCCGGCCGGCGGCTCGCCGCACCGCGGCTCGCTGCACATGGTGGCCGCCGTGGACGCGCTGGACGCGGACACGGTCGAGTTCACCCTGTCGGCGCCCGACGCGCTGTTCCCGGGGCGCCTCGTGGTCGGGATCCTCCCGCGCCGGGCGCTGACGGCGGGCCGCGCGTTGTCCCGCGAGCCGGTCGGCAGCGGGCCCTTCCGCTTCGTGTCGTGGCCCGGTCCGGAGCGCCTGCGCATCCAGCGCCTGGACGACGGCGCGATGGTGGAATTCCAGCGCGTGTCGCGCCCGGACGTGCGCCTGCTGAAGCTGCTGCGCGGCGAGCTGGACGCGCTGCAGGGCGACCTGCCGCCGGAGCTGCTCGGCTGGCTGCAGCGCCAGCGCGAGGTGCAGGTGATCGAGCGCGAGGGCACCACCTTCGCGTACCTGGGCTTCAACATGCGCGACCCGGTGACCGGCGATCCGCGGGTGCGCAGGGCGGTCGCGCACGCGCTAGACCGCGACGCGATCATCCGTCACCTGTGGGCCGGCGGGGCGCGCCCGGCGAGCGGCGTCCTGACGCCGGACCATTGGGCCGGGCACCCGGCGCTCGCGGCGCCGGCGCACGACCTGGACGCCGCGCGTCGGCTGCTCGCGGAGGCCGGCTACGGTCCCGGGCGGCCTGCACGGCTCGTGTACAAGACGTCGACCAACCCGGTGCGGGTGCGCATCGCGAGCGTGATCCAGCACCAGCTCTCGCGCGCCGGCATCGAGGTGGATCTGCGCACCTACGACTGGGGCACCTTCTACGGTGACATCAAGAGCGGCAACTTCCAGCTCTACAGCCTGGCCTGGGTGGGCATCAAGATGCCGGACATCTTCCGCTACGCGTTCCACAGCGCGTCCATGCCGCCGCAGGGCGCGAACCGCGGGCGCTGGGCGGACGACGAGGTGGACGCGCTGATCGCGGCCGCGGAGGCGGCCCCGGATCTCGCCGCGCAGGCGCGGCTGTACCGGCGCGTGCAGGAGCGCGTGATGGAGGCGCTGCCCTACGTCCCGCTGTGGTACGAGAGCCAGGTGTTCGCCGCGCGGCCCGGGGTGCGCGGCTACCGGCTGACGCCCGACGGCAGCTACGACGGGCTGGTGCAGGCGCGCTGGGACGAGCCGGCCCGGCAGCGTGCGCCGTGAGCGCCGCCGGCCCGCGCGTCGTGATCAGCCTGCCGGAGCAGCGGCTTCAGCTGCTGGCGCCCGGCGGCGACGTGGTGTGGGAGGTGGCGGTGTCGTGCGCGGCCAACGGGCCCGGGGAGCGCATGCACAGCGGCTGCACGCCCCGCGGCCGGCATCTCATCCGCGCGCTCATCGGCGCCGACGCGCCGGTGAACACGGTGTTCGTGGGCCGGCGTCCGACCGGCGAGCGCTACAGCCCCGCGCTGCGCGAGCGTTACCCGCAGCGCGACTGGATCCTCACGCGCATCCTGTGGCTGTCCGGCCTCGAGCCGGGCCGCAACCGGCTCGGCGACGTGGACACCATGCGCCGCTTCATCTACATCCACGGCGCACCGGACGAGGTGCCGATGGGCGTGCCGGGCAGCCACGGCTGCGTGCGCATGCGCAACGCGGACGTGATCGCGCTGTTCGACCGCGTGCGCGCCGGCACCCGGGTGCTGATCGAAGGCTGACGCCCGGCGTCCGGCGGCGACGCGGCCCGCGGGGTTCCATCGCGGGCGCGCGCGCCGCCGCGGCCGTCCGTGGACGGCCGGCGCGGCGCCGGGCGGGCGGCCTCGTGCACGGCCGCCGGCTCACGCCTTCTTCAGGAGCTCCGCCGGCGCGCGCTCGAGCTCGATCTTCATCGCCATCCGCTGCTGGGCGCGCACGAGGTAGTCGATGGTCGCCAGGTCGCGCTCGCCGAGGCCCAGCGCCGTCTCCACCCACACCTCCGCCATGCGCTGCAGCGCGCTCCGGTCGAGCGGGGTCGCCGCGTCGACGGCGCGCCGGAACGCGGCGCGAGCGTGGTGCTGGCGGTCGTGGCTGCGGATCCAGCGCGCCACCGCGATCTCGCCTTCGCCTTCTTCGGCCAGCACGTCCACCACGCCCAGCGCGTGCAGCTCTTCCGCGCGGTAGGTGCGCCCGCCGAGGATGATGCGCTCCGCCTCGGCCGGGCCGACGCGCCGGCTCAGGAACTGCCACGCGCCCATCCCGGGGAACATGTTGAACAGCACCTCCGGCAGGCCCATCTTGCTGCCGCGCTCGGCGACCAGCACGTGCGCCGAGAGCGCCGCCTCGAAGCCGCCGCCGAGGGCCTGGCCGCGCACCAGCGCGATGGTGGTCACCGTGTGGCCGTAGCCCGTCGCGTTGGCGTGCACGAGGTCCACCGCGTCCATCGCGTAGCGGCGCAGCGTGGTCGCGTCCTGGCGGTCGATGCAGTCACGGAACAGCGCGAGGTCGCCACCGAGGCTGAATACGCCGGGCACGTCGGACGCGAGCACCTGGTAGCGCGGCGCCCGTTCGCCGTGCCGCTCGCTCAGGTACGCGGCGATGCGATCCTGCAGGCCGCGCAGCTCGCCGAGCAGGTCCGGCGTGAAGCGGGCAGGGCACTCCGGGCGCAGGCGCACCCACAGCGTGCCCGGGTCCTGATCCACGGCCACCTCGCAGTGCTCCGTGGAGCGCGGTGCGGCCGCGGCGGGCGGGCGGCGGTGTCGGGGCGCGGCCTCGACGAGCCGTGGTATCGCGCCGGTGGATGGCTCATGAGATGAAAAGTCGCTGGAAACGTGCATGGAACCCCTCCCAGAGGCTTGTTGTCAGCCCCTTTCTTGATTGCTGAGTCGCGTGATTCGCGGCCGTTCGCGACACGGCCTGTTACCAGCATATGAGGGGGTTGCCCGTGTACCAAGAAACTTCTTCTTTGTGTCGTGAAGCGTTGTCGTGCGCCTGTAAAGAACTGTAAAGAAGTGTAACCAAGCACCTGGATCGGCGACCGCGGGCGTTGTCTGCGCGTGGCCGGGGCCCTACATTCCCAAACACTGGAACGTTCACCCGCAACGTGATCGGGCCTGACCGGACGGCAGGTGCGGAGGTCCGGACGGGAAGACGTCCCCGGCCGTGGGTATCGGCTGTCGTCAGCCTGGAGGTAACGAACCATGTCAGCTGTGATGCGCAACGACAGCGTCGAGAGCCGGGTCCTGAGGGTGGTCACGGAGGTGCTCGCGCTCGACGAGGAGCCGCGCGACCTCGACCTGTCCATCACCCGCGAGCTGGCGCTGGACTCGCTGGACCAGCTGTCGCTGTTCATGGCCCTGGAGGACGAGTTCGGCGCGCGCATCCGCGAGGAAGACGCGGAGCGCATCGCGACGCTGCGTGACGTCGTCGAGTACATCCGAACCAGGATGAGGCTCGCCGCCGCCGAATGACGCGGCGGGTGGTCGTCACCGGCCTCGGAGTCATCAGCAGCTTCGGTGACGACCCAGAGGGGTTCTGGCGCGACTGCCTCGCGGGGCGCGGCGTCGCGGAACCGATCCCGGACGCGTGGCGGGACTACGCGACGCTGCGCTCCTCGCTGTGGGCGCCGATCACGCTCCCCGATTTCTCCACCGGCTTCTCGCGCGTCGAGCGCTCGCAGCACGATCCGGTGACGCTGATGGCCTGCGCGAGCGCCGCACAGGCGCTCGAGGGCGCCGGCATCGAGAGCCGGGTGGTGGACCGCCGCAGCAACGCCCGCGCGCTGGACGGGGTGTCGTCCGAGCGCTGCGCGGTGTTCGTCGGGACCGGGGTCGGCGGCGCGCACAGCTTCATGCAGAACCACGCGTACCACGTCCTCGCGCATGCCCGGGAGCGGCTGCAGGGACTGCGTGGGCAGGCGCGTGACCCGGCGCTGGTCGAGGGCATGGACGCGCTGCTGGCGAGCATGGAGCACGCGCCGCGCTTCAATCCGTTCGTGGTCTCGATGCTGATGCCCAACGCGCCCTCGGCCTACCTCGGCATCAAGTACGGGCTGCGAGGGCCGAACGCGGCCTGCGTGCAGGCCTGCGCGTCCGGCACGGTGGCGGTGGGCCGCGCGTGGCAGGCCATCGCCGAGGGGCATGCGGACTGCGCGCTCGCGGGCGGCACCGAATACCTGGACGACCCGCGGGGCAGCATCTTCCTCGGCTTCGACATCTGCAGGGCCCTCGTGCGCGACTGCGATCCGCCCGAGACGGCCAACCGTCCGTTCGATGCCGCCCGCTCGGGCTTCCTGTTCGCGCAGGGCGGCGCCGCGATGCTGATGCTGGAGAGCGCAGAGCACGCGGCGGCCCGCGGCGCGCGCACACTGGCCGAGGTGGTGGCCTTCGCCGAGAGCTTCGACGCGCACAGCATGATGAGCCCGGAGCCGCACGGGCGGGCCATGGAGGCGATGCTGCGCGATCTGCTCGTGCGCGGCGGGATCGGCCCCGGTGACGTGGACTACGTGAACGCTCACGGCACCGGGACGCACAGCAACGACGCCTGCGAGGCGGCCGTGATCGAGCGTGTGTTCGGCTCGCGGGTCGCGGTGAACTCGACGAAGTCGCTGCTCGGCCACACCATCGGCGCGAGCGGCGCCATCGAGGCGGCGGTCACGGCGCTCAGCCTGCGGGACCAGCGGCTGCACCCGAGCCGCAACCTGAGCGAGCCCATCGCGGACCTCGACTTCGTGACCCACGCGCAGGCGCGCGACCTGCGCTTTGCCGTCAGTCAGTCCTTTGCGTTCGGCGGACACAATGCAGCCCTCCTCATGGCGCGCGCCGACGTCGCCGGGGGCTGAGGGCGCGAGCGGGTCCGGCAGCCCGCCGCAGCCCGCCCCCGCCGAGCCGCCGCACTCGCCCGTGGCCGATGCCTGGCTGGCGTTCCTGGAGCGCCGGCGTGCGCTCGTGCTGGCGTTGATCGCGCTGGTGCTGCTCGCGGCCGCCGGCGGCGTGCCGCGGCTGCAGGTTGCCGGCAACTACGAGGTCTACTTCGACGAGACCAACCCCCGGCTCGAAGCGCTGAACGCGCTGCACGCACGCTTCTCGCGCAACGACAACGTGCTGTTCGCGCTGGTGCCGGAGGGCGGCAACGCGTTCTCGCCGGCGACGCTGGCCGCTGCCGCGACGCTGACCGCGCAGGCCTGGCACCTGCCCTACGCGGCGCGGGTGGACTCGGTCACGAACTACCAGCACATCACCTCCACCGAGGACGGGATTGCGATCGGCGACCTGGTGCCCGACCCCGCCGCGCTTGACGAGGAGACGGCAGCGCAGGTGCGCGCCACGGCGCTCCACCAGCCGGCGCTGGTGCGTCGGCTGGTGGCCCCGTCGGGGCAGGTGATCGGCGTGAACGTGCGCCTGGCGCTGGGCGACGACTCCCGTTCGGAGGTGCTCGAGGCCGCGGCGGCGGCGCGCGAGCTGGCGGCGAGCATCGAGGGCGAGCACCCGGGCCTGCGGGTGCTGCTCACCGGCAACGCGATGCTCAACGCCGCATTCTCCGAGGCCAGCATTCGCGATCTCACGCACCTGACGCCGTTCATGTACCTCGCCATCGGGCTCGGGCTGTGGCTGCTGCTGCGCAGCGCCGGCGCGGCGCTGCAGGCGATGACGGTGGTGGCGCTCGCGTCGCTGTTCGCGATGGGCATGGCGGGCTGGCTGGGACTGCCGGTGAGCTCGGGGTCGGTGGTCGCGCCCACCATCGTCACCACCGTGGCCGTCGCGGACTGCATCCACCTGCTGGCGAGCTTCCTGGGGCCGCGCTCGCGCGGCGTCCCGACCCGGGAATGCGTGAGGCAGTCGCTGGGGCTGAACCTGCGTCCCGTCGCGATCACCAGCCTGACCACCGCGGTGGGTTTCCTCAGCCTCAACTTCAGCGACGCCCCGCCGTTCCGGGACCTGGGCAACATCACCGCGCTCGGGGTCGCGGCCGCCTTCGCGATGAGCGTGGCGCTGCTGCCGATCATGATGCTGGTCCTGCCGCCGCGGCCCGGACGGCCCCCGCGGCTGCGGCTGGACGCGCTGGGCGCGAGCATCATCGCCCGCCGCCGGATGGCCTTCGCGGCGGTGCTGGTCGTCACCGCGGCAGGCGCCGCGCTGCTGCCGCGCATGCAGCTCAACGACGCTTTCGTCGAGTACTTCGACGAGAGCCTGTCGTTTCGCCGCGACACCGATCTCGTGATGGCGACTCTGACCGGGATCTACCAGGTGGACTACGTCCTCGAGGCCGGCGCGGCGCACGGCGTGAACGCGCCTGAGTACCTCGAGGGCGTGCGACGCTTCGCGGCCTGGTTGCGGATGCAGCCGGAGGTGATGCACGTCGCCGACATCACCGAGGTGCTCACCCGGCTCAACGGCCACCTCGCCGGGGAGCGCGACGCACTCCCGTCCAGCCGCGATCAGGCCGCGCAGTATCTGCTGCTCTACGAGATGTCGGTGCCCTACGGGCTGGACCTCAACGACCGCCTGGACGTGGAGCGCGAGGCGAGCCGGGTCACGGTGACCCTGCGCAACCTCGACAACGCGAGCCTGCAGGCCTTCGAGGCGCGCGCCGCGGCCTGGATGGAAGCGAACCTGGCGCCGCAGCTGCACGCGCCGGCCGTCGGTGCGTCGGTGATGTTCGCCTACATCGCCGAGCGCAACATCCGCGCGATGCTGCGCGGCGCGGCGCTCGCGGTGGTCGTGATCGCGGCGCTGCTCGCGGTCGTCCTGCGCAGCGTGCGCCTGGGGTTGCTGAGCCTGCTTCCGAACCTGGTTCCGGCCGTGATCGCGTTCGGCGTCTGGGCGCTGACGGTCGGACAGATGGGCGTGGCCCTCGCGGTGGTCGCCGCGATGTCGCTGGGCGTGGTCGTGGACGACACCGTGCACTTCACGAGCAGCTTCCTGGCCGCACGTCGGCGCCTGCGGCTCGGCCCCGACGCTGCGGTGGCGCACGCTTTCGCACGCACCGGTACCGCGCTCGCGTCCACCTCGCTGGTGCTGGTCCTGGGCTTTGGCGTGCTGTCCATGTCCGCGTTCGAGGTCAACCACGGCATGGGGCAGCTGTCGGCGCTGGTGATCGCCTGCGCCCTGGTGGCCGACCTGCTCATGCTGCCGCAGCTCCTGGCGTTCGCCGCGCGGCGCGGCTGGTGCTGACGGCCGCGGAACAGGCGACAGCGGGTGCGGCGCGGCGTCCCGCGCCGGTCCCGGTGCGTAGCGTCGCCTGGATTCAGACCGTCTGGTTTCAGGCCTTGCGCCGCAGGTAGCTCACGAGCTCGCGGCGGGTGCCGTCGAATGCCTCGCGCAGCTCGTCCAGCGCGGCGCGCACGGCCGGCTCGTCGCGTTGCGCGAGCGCCTGGTCCAGCGCCTCGGTGCCGTGCTCCACGGCCAGAGCGCCCACCGTGCGCGCGGCGCCGCGCAGCTCGTGGGCGTGCTCTCCCGCCGCGCTCCAGCCCTGGCGGTCGCGATCGGCGTCCAGGCTCGCGAGCAGCCGCTCGCCGTCGGCCACGAACTGGTCCAGAACCTCCTGCAGGAAGCCACCGCCGCCGTCCAGTCGAGACAGCCCCGCCAGCTTGTCGCGGTCGATGCTGGTGCCGGTCCACTGCCCGGCGGGCCCGGGGCGCGGTGCGCACGTCGCCGCCGCCGGTGCGCATGTCAGCGCGCTCGCGCCGGGGCGCGCCCTGGCGCCCGGAGCGGCCTGCCGGCCCGTGACCTGATCGAGGGTGTCGAGCAGGCGCCGCGGCTCCAGCGGCTTGGTCAGGTATGCATCGAAGCCTGCGTGGCGCGCAATGGACAGGGCGTCGGTGGTCGCGTTCGCCGTGAGCATGATGAACGGGATGTAGCGCCGGTCCGCGTTCGCGATGCGGAACAGCTTCAGGGTGTCCACCCCGCCCAGCTCGGGCATCTGCATGTCCAGGATGCAGGCGTCGTAGTCGTGGCTGTCGAGGCACTCGAGCGCCTCGCGGCCGTCCTCGGTCAGCGTGACCCGGTGACCGGCCTGCTCCAGCACCCGGCTGATCACCTTGCGGTTCACCGGGTTGTCCTCCGCGACCAGCAGATCCAGGCTGCCGCCGCGCGGGGCCGGCTCGGCGTCGTCGGCGCGTGCCGGAGCCTCGGTGGCGGCCACCGCGCCGATGCGCTCGGCCGCCGGCTCGTAACCGGCGCTCGCGGCATGCACCGCGTTGAACAGGTACGCGTCGTCGATGGGGCGGTGCAGGATCGACGTGTAGCCGGCGCCCACCAGGGTCTCGGCGTCCGCGGTCTGCTCGCCGTCGGCAATCAGCACCAGCGGCAGGTCGGCCAGCGACGGCTCGCGATGCGCGGTGGCCGCGAAGCGCGCCGGATCGACGCTGAGCGCCTGCTGGTCGATCACCGCGACCTGGCAGCCGCGGTCGCCGCGGGCCCCGTCGACGAGACTCGCGAGCGCCTGCGCGTCGCTGCTCGCCACCGTGACCTTGTCCGCCCAGTGGCCGAGGCTGCGCCGCAGCCGGGTCGCGTCCAGCTCGGAGTTGCTGAGCAGCAGCACGTGGCCGATGCGGTTCCCGCCCGGCACGCCCGGCGCGTCGTCCGCCACCTCCGCCTGGCGCGCGAAGGACAGCGTGAACCAGAACCGGCTGCCCTGTCCGGGCGCGCTCTGCAGCCCGATTCGCCCGCCCATCAGCTCGACGAGCTGCTTCGCGATGGAGGTGCCGAGGCCGGTGCCGCCGTAGCGTCGGGTCACGGACTCGTCGGCCTGCGTGAAGCTGTCGAAGATGCGCGCCTGCACGTCGGCCGGCATTCCGATTCCCGTGTCGATGACCTCGAAGCGGATCTCGACGCCGTCCTCGCTGCTGCCCATCAGCGTGAGCCGCAGCTCCACGCTTCCCTCGTGCGTGAACTTCAGCGCGTTGCCGATCAGGTTGATGAGCACCTGGCGCAGGTGCTGCGGATCTCCGCGCAGGCGGAACGGCACCGCCGCGTCGATGTAAGTGTTGAGCTGCAGCCCCTTGGCGCGGGCCTGGGGCGCGAACATCTTGCTGGTCGACTTCACCAGCATGTGCAGGTCGCAGTCCGCCTCCTCCACCAGGACCTTCCCGGCCTCGATCTTCGAGATGTCCAGGATGTCGTTGAGCAGCTCGAGCAGCGCGTTGGCCGACGCATGGATCGTCTGCACGAAATCGCGTTGCTCGCGGTCCAGCCGTGTCTGCACCAGCAGGTCGCTCATCCCGATCACGCCCGACAGCGGCGTGCGGATCTCGTGGCTCATGTTGGCGAGGAACGTGCTCTTCGCACGGCTCGCGTCCTCGGCGCGCTGGATGGCGTCGTTCAGGCGGCGGATGAGCGCCGCGACGTACAGCGGCAGCACGATCAGGCCGACCAGCACGCCCACGCCCAGGTACGGGTTCGCGCGCCAGTACTCGCTCATCGCGAGGGTGATGCCGAAGCCGGTGGCGCTCGCGACCATGGCCAGGTGCAGGTAACGGGTGCCGTAGCGGAAGCCGTTGCCGAAGGTGACCCAGAGGTAGACGACGAACAGCGGCGCGCCCGGCGCGCCGGTGCATGCCATCGCGTAGGTCGTGAAGCCGATGTCCACCGCCATGCCCAGCAGCCGTCGCAGCACCGAGCGCCGGGGCCACGCCGCCACGGCGGCGAGGATCACCACCGAAGAGGAGAGGAAGGCGAGACCCACCACGCGGTGGGTCGCGGACATGGTGTCGGGAGAGCCGTGCGCGAACACCCCGCCGCCGTACAGATACGCGAGCACCAGCAGACCGATGCACACGCGCACGATGGCCTGCTCCGGCTCCGTGTCGGGGCAGCGCTTCAGGCGGTCGCGCAGCTTCAGTCCCGTCCTGGCGACGGTGCGGCGCAGCGAGTTCGGAGGAAGCAGATCCAGCAACACGGTCTCCCCGGAATCGCCTGCTGGCCCCGCGGGGGCCTTCGTCAGGGATCGTAGCGGATCACGCCGGGCCGCGTGACGGCCTCAGCCAACGGCTCGCGCCCGCTGCTCGAGGGCCCGGCCGACGCGCGCGCGCTGGCGCGGGTTGTGGACGAGCCAGTCGCTGAACTCGCGTGCCGACATGGGCGGGCTGATGTGCAGGCCCTGGCCCACGTCGCAGCCCAGGCGTCCCAGCCAGCGCAGCGTCTGCTCGCTCTGGATCCCCTCGGCGACCACCGTCAGTCCCACGCTGCGCGCGAGGTCCAGGCTGGACCGGATCATCGCCGCGGCGTCCTCGCTGCGCTCCGCGCGCATCGCGAACTTCTTGTCCAGCTTCAGCGTCTCGTAGGGGAACTCGTTGAGCTGGCCCAGCGAGAACGCGCCGCTGCCGAAGTCGTCCAGCGCGAGGCGGATGCCCTTGAGGCGCAGCCGGCTCAGGGTATCGGTCATGCGCTGGCGGTTCTCGGGCATCGTGGTCTCGGTCACCTCGAGCACCAGGTCCTCCGGCCGCGCGCCGACGCGCGCGAGCAGCCGGCCGATTCGATCCGGCAGTGTCTGGTCGATCAGCAGCAGCGGGGAGACGTTCACCGCGACCTGGATGCGCGTGCTCGTGGTCTGCCAGTGCACGAGGTCCTCGAGGGCGCGCTGCAGCACCGCGAACGTGAGCGGCTCGATGAGCCCCGTTCGCTCGGCGACGGGCACGAACTGCTCGGGCAGCACGATCGCGGCGTTCGAGCGGTGCAGGCGCGCCAGCGCCTCGGCGCACACGACGCCTCCGGTGTTGAGGTTCACCATCGGCTGGTAGCACACCTCCAGCCGGTCGTCGCGCAGCGCCCGCGCCAGCTCCTCGCCGGTGATGGACTCCGGCGACGCGGCGGGCGCACCGGGCTGGTCGCGGAACGCCTTCAGCCGCCGGCGCACGTCGGCGACCATCAGCGGCTTGCGGATCGGGTCCAGCATCTGCAGTCCGAGGGACTCGCCCAGGGAGTGCGCGGCGCCGAGCAGGCGCTCGTCCACGCCGCTGGTCACGACGACGTGGGTGTCGCTGCGCTCGGACGCGATGAAGCGCAGCAGCTCGACGCCGTCGATGTTGCGCATGTTCAGGTCGAGGAACACGAGAGCCGGCTCGAAGGCGCGGAACGACGACTCGAAGAACTCGGCGTCCAGCACCGAGTGCACCTCGTAACCCACGCTCTCGCATGCCCTTTTGAGCACGCGGAGAATCCGGCGATCGTCGTCGACCGCGACGATGCGGGTACGTGACATGGCTGCACCGCTTCTTGTTGTCGAGCGGCGTGCCCCGGGCCGATACGTGCCGGATCCGGTGACCGCCGCCGTCATCGCCCGCCGATCCTTGGCGGGCGCGTACAAGGGGAACAATAGGCACGCAAGGTGCCTGCGTCCACTAAAGAATTGATTCCGTACTGTAAAGAACTGTTAAATCCGGACCCGCGACCCGTTTTGTTGTGTCAAGCTGGGTCATGAAAAACGTTTTGTTCTCGGTTTTCGGAGCCCGGGGGCAGCGTCAGCGAGACCCGGGTGCCGGTCCCCGGCGCGCTCGTGATGCGAAGCTGCCCGCCGCTGGCGCGGGCGAAGCCGTCGACCACGCTGAGCCCGATGCCGCGGTGCTGCGCGTCCGGGCGGGTCGTGAAGTAGGGCTCGGTGCACCGCGCCAGCACCTCGGCGCTCATGCCCACGCCGTCGTCGGCGACGGTGAGCGAGGGCGCGCCGCCGCCGTCCGTGCCGAGCGCGATGACCAGCGTGCCGCCGTCGGGCATCGCGTCGCGGGCGTTGGCGGCGAGCTCCATCAGCGCGTGCTGCAGCCGGACCGGGTCCACGCTCGCGATCGGCGTCGGCCCCGGGGCCGAGAGCGACACCGTGATCGCGCCGGGCAGGGCGCGCTCCAGCATCGGCGCCATGTCCCGCGCGAGCTGCTCGAGGTCGGTGGGCCGGGGGTTCAGCGCCTGCCGGCCGGCCCACGCGGTGAGCTGGGCGATGACGTCGGCCGCTTCGCGTGTCGCGGACACGACGTCGTCGTAGACCTCGTCCAGATCGGTGCCCCACGCCGACGCCGGAATCTCCTCGCGCAGCAGGCTCAGTCCGCCGAGGATGATGCTGAACAGGTTGTTGAAGTCATGGCCCATGCGCCGCACCAGGAGCGGGGCGCTCATGGACTCGGGCGGGGGCTGCGGCGGGATCGCGTCTTCTGGGCTCATGACCGGGAGCAACCTGGGACGGGGAGAAGCAACGGCGTCGAAGGCTATACTAGCGAAATGTCTGGCGAAGTTATCCGGTCCCGACCGCGCCGTGGTCCCACCTCCTCGCCGGGCAGCGCTCTGCCGTGCGGCGGCGACGGCGCGACAGCGCGCCGGTAGGCGAGCACGGATCGGCACCATGTCCGCGCCGCCCGGGATTCTCATCGTCGATGACGATCCGCGGCTGCGCCGGTTGCTCGCGCGCTTCCTTCTGCGCGAGGGCTACCAGGTGCGCGAGGCCGCGAACGCGGACGAGATGCGCCGCGCGCTGACGCTGCGCGGAGCCGACCTGATCGTGCTCGACCTGATGCTGCCCGGCGAGGACGGGCTGAGCCTCGCGCGCGAGCTGCGCGCGACCTCCGACGTGCCGATCGTGATGCTCACCGGCAAGGGCAGCACGGTGGACAAGGTCGTGGGTCTCGAGGTGGGCGCGGACGACTACATCACGAAGCCCTTCGACGAGCGGGAGCTGCTGGCGCGGATCCGCACGGTGCTGCGCCGTACCGGCAACCGCCTCGCGTCGGCGCCGGAGTCGCCGGAGCGGCGCATGGCGCGCTTCGAGGGCTTCTCGGTGGACATGGTCGCGCACGAGGTGGTGGCTCCGGACGGCCGCCACGTCGAGTTCACCGGCAACGAGTTCCAGCTCCTCGCGTCGCTGATCGTGCGCCCGCAACGCGCGCTGTCGCGCCAGGAGATCCTGGAGCTGGTGTTCCGCCGCGAGTGGTCGCCCAGCGACCGCAGCATCGACGTGCTGGTCGCGAAGCTCAGGCGCAAGCTCGGCGACGATCCCCGCCACCCCCACATGATCAAGACCGTGCGCGGGGTCGGCTACAAGTTCACCGCCTCGGTGGAGTTCAGCTGACGCAGGCCCCGTCACCGCGCCGGGGCGGCGCGCGGTGTCGCGACCCGCGCGCGGGGCGGCGCGTTGGGCGCACGGCGCCCGCTCCCGTATACTTCCGTCCCCGGCCGCCGACGGCCGGGGACTGCCCTCCGGAGAGGTACCGAAGCGGTCATAACGGCACCGACTCGAAATCGGTTGGTCCTTAACTGGGCACGTGGGTTCGAATCCCACCCTCTCCGCCATCCTCCTCATTCTCCCGTGCGCCCCGGCGCGTGCGCGTCGCCGCCCGTTCGCGTCCTGCGAACCGGCCCCGGTCGGTTCGCGCCGGCGCGGAGTACGATCCGCCAGGCGGCCGAGGAGCTCGCCATGGCGACCATCTTTCTCTCCCACCGGCGAAGCCACCGTCCCAGTGACGAGCTCCGCGATGCTGAACCGCCACGGCCCCGACCCGGCACAGCGGCGCGGGCGCTGAGCCGGGTGCCGCGAGCGGTGCGATGATTCCCACCGTCGCTACGGGTGTCGGCGTGTTCATCGCGGTGCTCGGGCTCCTCGGCTGTGTGCGGCCGCGCACCCTCATGGACCTCGTCGAGAGCGTCTGGCGCCCGCCGTGGGGCCCGTGGGCAGTCGCCGCGGCGCGCCTGCTGATCGGCAGTGTGCTGCTGCTCGCCGCGCCGGGCTCGCGTTTCCCGACGACCGTCGGCGTCTTCGCCTGCCTCGCAATCATCGGCGGGCTCGCCGTACCGACCATGAGCCGGGAACGCCGCCTCGCCATTCTCGGCTGGTGGCGGCGCCGGCACGCCACTTTCCTGCGCGCGTGGTCGGTAGCGGCGCTCGCCTGCGGCGCGTTCGTCGTCTACGCGTGCGGCTGAGCCCGTGAACCTCTTGTCAGGATCCCACCACCGTCCGCTGGGGGGATGCCTGCGCCGCCGTGTCGGACCTCCCGGTCTGCCGTGCACCGATGCCATGGCGCAGGACGCGCGGTCGGCGCCGGGCGCTGATCCGCGTCACAGAGAGGTCCTGGCCGAGGTCCCGGACGCGCTCCGGCACGGCCCGTCCGGTGCGGGTCGCGGGCAGCCTGAATCCGGCGCACAGATGCACCCCACCGCCTCGCGCAGGCGGACGCTCGATGCCCGAGCCGAGCCGTGGCCCGCCTCCCGGGCGAAGCACCGTCGCCCCGCGCCGGTGCGCTCGTGTTCTATTCCCCCGGGATCGGCGCTCAGCTGTCGAGCTTCACGGGATTGTGACGCTCGAGGATCTCGACGACCTCGCGCTCCGAGGCGTCCGGTGTCATCACCTGCACCTGACGCTTGTCCTCACTGACCCGGATCTTCTCGGTCGGGATACCGGTCGATACCAGGTCGTCGTATACGTTCGTCAACGTGTCCGTGGATGCGTAAACGGCAGTCACGATTTCTGTCATGGCCAAGTCCTCTGTTCACCCGGTCGTGCGTTCGACCCACGGAAACGCTAGCAGGCAATGCCGTCGGCCAAAGTGGCCCAGATCAAGCTCGCGTGCGCTCGTGGCGCTCCGGGCCGACTTCACCGTGCGGGGAGCGATGCCGCCCGGTCGAGGCGGCCCCGCGAGCGGGTGTCTCCTGCTTGCGGGGGCCGCGCTGTCTCGGACAGCCTCATCCGCACCGTCGCACGAGCCAGAACGCGGTCCCCGCTCGCCGGCAACGCCTCGCACGGTGACCGACCCGGGTCGACAAGGCGGTCGGCACCGCTCGCCAGGCGTCATAATCCCGAGGTTCCCGGCACTTCAGGCCCGGTTCGTGACATGCGCATTCGAGGATTGCCGTCAGTTGCGCCATGCGATCACCCGCGGTGACCGTCGCTGGCCAGCGTCGTGAGCATGGCCCTGGGGGCGGCGCGCGGTGAGTCCTGATCCAGGTCACGAGCGCAGGCCGAGGTTGGGAGACGATCACGCTGCTGCGCGGGAGCCGTGGTGGGGTATCCGGCACGTACGCCGGGAGCGACCTGGATAAGGAGATCTGGATGACCGTCCGCAACCTCGAGTACCTGTTCAAGCCGCGCTCGGTCGCGGTGATCGGTGCGAGCAACCGCGCGCACAGCGTCGGCGCGGCGGTGATGCGCAACCTGCTCGCGGGCGGCTTCCAGGGACCGGTGATGCCGGTGAACCCGAAGCACGAGGCGGTGGCGGGGGTGCTCGCGTATCCGAACGTGGGCGCGCTGCCGCTGGCGCCGGAGCTCGCGGTGGTGTGCACGCCGGCGCCGACGGTGCCCGGGCTGATCACGGAGCTCGCCGGGCGCGGCACGCGCGCGGCGGTCGTGCTGAGCGCGGGGCTGTCTGCGGCGACCACGGATGACGGGCGCACGCTGCAGCAGGCGATGCTGGACGCCGCGCGCCCGCACCTGCTGCGCATCCTGGGCCCGAACTGCATCGGGCTGCTGGTCCCGGGCGTCGGGCTCAACGCGAGCTTCGCGCACATCGACGCGCTGCCCGGGCGCCTCGCGCTGGTCCACCAGTCCGGGGCGCTGTGCACCGCGCTGCTGGACTGGGCGCGCGGGCGCGGGGTCGGCTTCTCGCACGTGGTCACGGTCGGCGACAGCGCCGACGTGGACTTCGGCGACGTGCTGGACTACCTGGGGGCGGACCCGGCGGCGCGCGCGATCCTGCTCTACGTGGAGTCGGTGCGCCACGCGCGCAAGTTCATGTCCGCCGCGCGCGCCGCGGCGCGCAACAAGCCGGTGGTGGTGATCAAGGCCGGTCGGGTCGCGGAGGGCGCGCGCGCCGCGGCCTCGCACACCGGCGCGCTGGCCGGCAGCGACGACGTCTACGACAGCGCGTTCAAGCGCGCCGGCATGCTGCGGGTGTACGACACCGACGAGATGTTCGACGCGGTGGAGACGCTCTCTCACGCCCGGCCCGCGGAGGGCGAGCGCCTCGCGATCCTGACCAACGGCGGCGGGCCGGGCGTCATCGCGACCGACGCGCTGGTGCTCGGCGGCGGCCAGCTCGCCGAGTTCTCGCAGGACACGCTGTCGAAGCTGGACGCGTTCCTGCCCGCGACGTGGTCGCGCGGCAACCCGGCGGACGTGATCGGCGACGCCGGCGGCGAGCGCTACGCGAAGGCGCTGGAGGTGCTGCTGGACGCACCGGAGGTGGACTCGGTGCTGGTGCTGCACGCGCCCACCGCGGTGGTCTCCAGCCTGGACGTCGCGGAGGGGGTGGTGCGCATCGCGCAGGCACGCAAGGCGCAGGCCCGGCTGCTCGCGTGCTGGCTCGGCGGAGACGGCGTGCAGGAGGCGAGGCGCCGCCTGTATGCGGCCGGCATCCCCGGCTACGAGACGCCGGACAGCGCGGTGCGCGGATACATGCACCGCGTGCGCTACCGGCGCAACCGGGTGCTGCTGATGGAGACGCCGCCGGCCGCGCCGGAGCGCTTCCAGCCGGCGGCCGAGGCGGTGCGTCTGGTGATCGATCGCGCGCTCGCCGAGGGGCGCGAGATGCTGAGCGAGCCGGAGGCCAAGGCGGTGCTGTCGGCGTACGGCATTCCGGTGGTGGAGACGCGCATCGCGGGCACGCCGGACGATGCGGCGGACGAGGCGGAGGCGATCGGATTCCCCGCGGCGCTGAAGATCCTTTCCGCGGACATCAGCCACAAGTCCGACGTCGGCGGCGTGGTGCTGGACCTCGAGAGCGCCGGGGCGGTGCGCCACGCGGCCGAGCGGATGCTCGAGCGGGTGCGTGCGCTGAAGCCCGACGCGAAGGTGCAGGGCTTCACCGTTCAGCCGATGGCGCGCCGCGCGGGCGCGTTCGAGCTGATCGCCGGCATGAGCACCGACCCCGTGTTCGGGCCGGTGCTGCTGTTCGGCGAGGGCGGCACCGCGGTGGAGGTGGTCGCCGACAGCGCGGTCGCGCTGCCGCCGCTGAACGTCAAGCTCGCGCACGAGCTGATCGGCGAGACACGCATCTGGCGCCGCCTGCGCGGCTACCGCGACCGTGCGGCCGTGGACCTCGACGCGCTGACCACGGTGCTGCTGCGCATCTCGCAGCTGGTCGTGGAATGCCCGGAGGTCGTGGAGCTGGACGTGAATCCGCTGCTCGTGGACGCGGACGGCGTGCTGGGCCTGGACGCGCGCATGCGCGTGCAGCGCGCGAGTGGTGCGGCGCGCGACCGCCTGGCCATCCGGCCGTATCCCGAGCGTCTCGAGCAGGTGCTGCACGTCGGCGGCCGTCGCATGCTGCTGCGTCCGATTCGCCCGGAGGACGAGCCGCAGCACAAGGCCTTCCTGGACGCGCTGTCGCCGCAGGACGTGCGCTTCCGATTCTTCGGCCAGGTGCGCGAGTTCCCGCACTCGCAGCTCGCGCGCTTCACCCAGATCGACTACGACCGCGAGATGGCCTTCATCCTGACCGAGACGACCCCCGACGGGCCGCGCACGCTGGGCGTGGTGCGCGCGGTGTCGGACCCGGACGGGCAGCGTGCCGAGTTCGCCATCGTCATCGACGCGTCGCTGAAGGGGCAGGGCCTGGGGCGCGCGATGCTCGAGAAGATGATCACGTACTGCCGAGAGCGCGGGGTGGGCCAGCTCGTCGGCGAGGTGCTGGCCGAGAACGAGGCGATGCTGGGGCTCGCGAAGCGCCTCGGCTTCCGGCAGAAGCGCATCGAAGGCGGCGTCGTCGCGGTGACCCTGGCACTGCAGGCCGACGAGGGGTGAGGCCCCGCTACCAGTAGCGCATCGCGTCTGCGTAGAGCGCCTCGAGATCGCCGATCGCGACCGGCAGCGGCGCGATGGACAGCAGACGCTGCTGCGCGAACGCGCCCTTCGCGAGCCCCGGAATGTCGGCCGCGCCGTAGCCGAGGTCCGAGAGTCCGTTCGGAATGCCCGTCTCGCGCATCATCGCGGCCATCGTGTCCGCGAGCAGGGCGCCGGCGTTGTTCGGCGCCACGCCGCCGGTGTCCGCGCCGAGCGCAGCGGCCGCCGTGAGGTGGCGCTCCGGCGCCGCGGGGCCGGTGAAGCGGAACGCGGCCGGCGCGTTGACCACCACCGAGATGCCGTGCGGGCACAGCGCGTGGTCCTGTGGCCAGCCCTCGGGGCGGTAGTCGCGGATCATGCCGGCGACCGAGTAGCTCATCGCGTGCGGCACGTGCACGCCGGCGTTGCCGAAGCTCATGCCGGCCATCGTGGCGGCATACATCATCGCGATTCGGGCCTGTCGATCGCCGGGGTCGCGCACCGCGCGCACCAGGAACTCGCCGCCGAGGCGGATCGCCTCCAGGCTGCCGAGATCGCTGTGCGGGTTCGCGCCCTGGTACGGCGGACGCAGCGCCGGGTCCTCCGCCTTCGCGCGCCGCGTGTACGGCACGGCCGTGAAGCTCTCGATGGCGTGGGTCAGCACGTCGAAGCCGGTCGCGGCCGTGACCAGCGGCGGCAGCGTGTAGGTGAACTCCGGGTCGATGATCCCGAGGCTGGGCTTCAGGTGCTTCGACGAGATCCCGGTCTTGACCTGCTTCTCGAGATAGTCGAACACGGCCACGCCGGTGGACTCGCTGCCGGTGCCGGCGGTGGTGGGGCACGCGATGTGGGGCAGGACAGGCCCGGGTACCGCGCGCCCCTCGCCGATCGGCTTGTTCACGTATGCGGCAAGCTCCGCGGGGTGCGTCGCGTACAGGTTGGCCGCCTTCGCGGTGTCGATCACCGAGCCGCCGCCGATGCTGATCACGCCGTCGACGCCGGCCTCGCGCACGAAACGCGCGGCGTCGGCGAACGACGCGTCGGTGGGTTCGACGAGCGTGTCGCCGTACGTGATCACCTCCACGCCGGCCGCGCGCAGCGCGTCCAGCGCGCGGCCGGTCGGCGCCAGGCCGGCGACGGCGGCATCGGTGAACAGTGCGGCGCGCGACATGCCTAGCGCACGCGCGTCGCCGCCGATCTCGGCCACCGCGCCGGGGCCGAACTTGATCGGGCGGGGGTCCACCGTGAACACGGTCTCGCCGCCTTCGGTGGGCGTGTAGTAGTCGGTGAACATCGCGCGCTCCCGGTCGGCTTGCAGCGTTTCGAGTCTGGCACGCGGCGGGCGCGTGCGCCAACGCTGCGGCGCGTGTGCGTGCCGTGGCCGTTCCGGGACACGCGGGCGCTGCCGGCCTGCACGGACCGGTCCGACCGCGCCGGCTGCGGACGGTTACCGGAGCCATGCCGGGGAAACCGGCACCGTGTCCGGATGGTCCTTGCGGGCGCCGGGTACGGGCGGCCGGCCGCGTCGGGCGGTTGCGAGCGGCTCTCCGGCTCACTCGGCGTGGGCCGCTCTCAGCCGCGCGTTACAGGAACACCTCTGCGAGCACCAGTGCCCACACGATCGCGAGGTTCGCGAGGGACAGGAGCACTGCGGCGCTGGCGATGTCCTTGGCGCGGCCGGTCAGCGGGTGGTGCTCCAGCGAGACGCGGTCCACCGCCGACTCCACCGCGGAGTTCAGCAGCTCGGTGATCAGCACGAGCATCACGCACGCGAGCAGCATCGCCTTCTGCGTCAACGTCGCGGGCACCGCGACGGCGACCGGGATCAGCACCGCCGCGAGCGCCAGCTCCTGGCGGAACGCGGCCTCGCCCTGCCACGCGGCGCGCAGGCCGGCCAGCGAATACAACAGCGCGCGCCAGATGCGCATCAGTCCGGGTCCGGACTTGCCCGGGGCGGCGCCAATCGGGTTCCGGCGGCCGTCGTGCATCGGCGGCGGCCCTATTCTCCCGGCGCGGCGGCCGGAGAGCCGGGCGCGGCAGCGCCCTCGTCCTCGTCCCGGCTTCGCTGTCGGCGCTGCTCGAGCGGTGCGACCAGCACGCTGAGCAGCGGCGGCACCATGACGAGGGTGAGCACCGCCGACAATGCGAGGCCTCCGACGACGACCGAGCCGAGGCCGCGGTAGAGCTCGGAGCCCGCGCCCGGGAACAGCACCAGCGGCAGCATGCCGAACACGCTGGTCAGCGTGGACATGAAGATCGGGCGGATGCGGTTGCGCGTCGCGGTGTCGATCGCCATCTCGGCGCTCATCGCGTCGTCGCGCAGGTGATACAGCGTCTGGTGCACGATCAGGATCGCGTTGTTCACGACGATGCCGATCAGGATCACGAAGCCCAGCAGGGTCAGCATGTCCAGGGGCTGGAACACCACGGTGTTGAGCACGGCGAGGCCGGCCACGCCGCCGGCGGCGGCCACCGGCACCGAGGTCAGGATTACCAGCGGGTAGACGAAGCTCTCGAACAGCACCGCCATCACGAGGTACACGATCGCGAGCGCGAGCAGCAGCTGCACCAGCATCGCGTCCCAGGTCTGGCGCAGCTCGTCGGCGGTGCCGGACACGCCCAGCTTCACCCCGGGCGGCAGTCCTTCCGCCTCCAGCGGCTGCATCACCTCGGCGCGCAGCACGTCCAGCGCGGCCTCCAGCGCGACCCCCGGTGCCGGGCGCACCTCGAGCGTCACCGTGCGCTCGCGCTCGCGGTGGCGGATCTCGGTCGGGCCGGAGGTGAGCACCACGCGCGCCAGCGAGCTGGCCGGGATGATGCGCCCGTCCGGCGTCACGACCGGCAGGTCCGCGATGCCCTGCGTCGCGGTGACGCCGCGCTCCGGGCCCTTCAGCGTGAGGTCGATGCGCTTCGATCCCGAGGTGACCTCCGCGACGCGCAGCCCGTCGTTGAAGGTGTCCACCGTCTCGCCCAGCGCGCGCGCGGAGATCCCGTTGTCGGCAAGGCGCACCCGGTCGGGCAGCACCCGCACCTCGGGTGCGCCCAGCTCGAGGCCCGGGTTCGGCCTGAGCTGGTTGCCGGCCTCGCGGGGCAGCGCGCTCGCGAGCTTGCGCACGGCGCGCACCGCGACGTCGAGGATCACCTCCAGGTCCGGGCCCGAGATGTCGAAGTCGATCTTGCGCCCCGACCCGATGCCGCGCCCGAAGATGGAGGGCTGGTTGATGAAGCCGAAGGTGCCCGGCTCGGTGAACACGGGCTCGCGCAGCACCGGGATCAGCTCGCCGGCGCGCTGTGGCTGCTCCGCGGCGGCGCCGACGAAGGTCGTCGCGCGCGTGGCGACGAAGAAGAAGCGGTCGATCTTCGGCGGGCCGCCCGGCTCCGGCTCCGGGCCCGACACCGACGCCCACAGCGGCCGCGTCGCGTCCTCCACGCGCTTCGCGATCTCCTCCATCGTCGCGAGGTTGTAGCCGGGCGGCGGGATGATGATCCCGAACACCAGGTTGCGGTTGCCCTCGGGCAGGTACTCCAGCTTCGGCAGGTACGCGTACGAGAATGCGCCGGCCGCCCCCACCATCACCGCCACCACCAGCACGGCGACGGGCTTGCTGCGCACCACGCGGCGCACGAACCACATGACCAGCGCGACGAAGCGTCCCGCCAGCCAGTCGACGCCCGGCAGGGCCAGGCGCGTCACGCGGACCGCCGCGACGTCGCCCGCGCGGCCGCGGAGCAGGCGCTGGGAGAGCGCGGGGATCACCGTGATGGAGACCACCAGCGACAGCGTGACCGCGACCGAGATGGCCACCGCGATGTCGCGGAAGAGCTGGCCCACCTCGAGATCCATCAGCAGGATCGGGATGAACACCATCACCGTCGTGAGCGCCGAGACCAGCACCGCGCCCCACACCTGCGACGCGCCCAGGTACGCGGCCTCGCGGGCCGGCCGGCCCTCCTCGCGCAGGCGGAACACGTTCTCCAGCACCACGATGGCCGCGTCCACGACCATGCCCACGGCGAACGCGAGACCGGCCAGCGAGATCACGTTGATGCTGCGCCCGAGCGCCGCCATCGCGACGAAGGCGCCGACCACCGACACCGGGATCGCGATGGAGATCACCAGCGTCGCGCGCGGCGAGCGCAGGAACAGCAGCAGCACCGCGGCGGCCAGCGCGCCGCCCACCCAGATGTTCTGGCGCACGAGGTCGATCGCGGAGTTGATGTACACGGTCTCGTCGTACACCTGGCGAAGCACCAGTCCGGACGCGGGCACCAGCGTGCGGTTCAGCTCGGCGATGGCCTCCGCGATGCCGGCCATGGTCGCGATCACGTTCGCGCCGGTCTCGCGCTTCGCGTTGAACGCGATCGCGTTCTCGCCCAGGAAGCGGATGGTCGCGGTCGGCTCCTTGTAGCCCACGCGCACCCGCGCGACGTCGCCGATGGTGACCCGGGCGCTGCGCCCGGTGTCCGCGTCCACCTGCGAGCGCACGACCACGTCGCGCACCGCGGCGAGCGTCGTGAGCTCCCCTTCGGTGCGCACGACGTAGCGCCGCTTGCCCTCGTCCACGTCGCCCGCGGAGATCGACGCGTTGGCCGCGCGCAGCGCGCCCACGACGTCGCTCACCGTGAGCCGGTAGCGCGCGAGCAGCTCGGGCTCGACGATCACCTGCAGCTCGCGCTCACTGCCCCCGAAGTAGGTCACCTGGCTCACCCCGGGCACGCGCTCGATGCGGTCCTTGACCACGTCGTCGATGAAGTCGCCGTACTCGTGGATCGGGCGCTCGTTGCCGTCGGCGCGCGTGATGATGAACCACGCGATGGGGTTGTCCTCGCTGCCCGCGGTGTCGAGCGTCGGCTGATCGGCCTCCTCCGGGTAGCCGGTCACTCGGTCGAGGCGGTTCGCGACCAGCAGCAGGGCGCGGTTCATGTCCGTGCCCACCTCGAATTCCAGCGTCACCCGCGAGCGTCCCTGCTCCGCGCGCGCGGTGACGGTCTGCAGGCCGGCGAGGCCCGCCATCTGCTCCTCCTGGCGGTTGACGATCTCGCGCTCCACCTCCGCCGGCGCGGCCCCGGGCCACAGCGTCTCCACCGTGATCACGGGGCGGTTGACGTCCGGTGCGAGCTGGATCGGGATGCGCTCCAGCGCCACCAGGCCGAACAGCAAGGTCATCAGCACCGCCGCGATCACGGCGATGGGGCGCTCGATGGCGACCCGGATCAGGTTCACGACGCGCCGCCCGCCGCGCCCTCGCCGCCGTTGCCCACGCGCACCCGGTCACCGGGGCGCAGCCGCTCGTTGCCGCGCACCACCACCTGTTCCCCCGGAGCGAGTCCGGACAGCACCTCGAAGCGGCTGCCCAGCGCCTCGCCCAGGGCCACCGGGCGCACCGTCGCGACGCCGTCCTCGACGACGTACACCGACGTCTGCTCGCCGGCGCGGTTGACGCCGTCCTTGTGCACCGTGATCACGTCGCGGGGCTTGCCCAGCGGAATGTGCACGGTGGCGGTCTGCCCGTCGGCGAGGCGGCCGTCGCTGTTGTCCAGCGCCGCGGTGAAGCGCACCGCGCGGGTGCGCGTCTGGCGGTTCTCTTCCGGGATCACCGCGCGCACCCGGGCCGCGTGGCGGCTGCCGTCGTCCAGCGCGAGCGTGACCTCGACTCCGGGCTCGAGCCCGGCGAGGCGTTCGTACGGCACGTCCGCCTCCACCTCGAGGTCGGCGTCGGCCAGCATGCGCACCAGCGCGTCGCCGGTGTTCGCGTACGCGCCTTCCTCGCGCCAGCGCTGCACCACGACGCCCGCGTAGGGCGCGGTGACGCGCGCGTAGTCGAGCTCGATCGCGGCGAGGTTCACGTCGGCGCGGGCGGTGTCCAGCGCCGCGCGCGCCTCGCTGACCCGCGCCGCCGCGATCACCTCGTTCTGCGCAGCGTCGTCGTACAGCGCGCGGCTGGTGGCCTGGGTGTCCTTCAGCGCGGCGAGGCGCTCGCGCTCCTGGCGCGCGAGCGCGAGCTGCGCCTCGGCGGTCGCGATGCGCGCGCGCGCCTCCTGCATGCGGCCCTGCGCCTGTGCCAGGGTCGCCTTCAGCGCACGGTCGTCGAGGTTCGCGATGACGTCGCCGGCGGCGACGCGGTCGCCCACGCGTACCGAGAAGTGCGCGATGGGGCCGCGGGTGCGCGCGGCGACGTTGCCTTCCTGGCGCGCGACCAGGCGCCCGATGACCGGCACCGTCTGCGACAGGGGCTCGCGGATCACCGCGTCGACGCGCACCAGGGCCGCGGGCGGCTGCCCCGTCTGCGCGGCCGCGGCCGGCAGCCACGCCAGTCCCGCGAGCGCGAGGGTGAAGGCGAGTGCGCGGGCGCCGCGCGGCGCCTCACACCTCATGCGACGATGACCTTGATCTTCCGCGGAGGCTCGGGCTGCGCGCCGGGCGCGAGATCGTTGAGCACCCGGAACCAGTCGGCGTTGAACGGCCCGTACGGGAGCGTCGTCGCGAGCGTCTCGACCCGGTCGCCCGGCTGCGCCGCGCGCACCGCGAGGCGCAGCGGCCGGATCGCGGCGGCCTGCGCGGCGTCCAGCGCGCGGAAGCTGTAGGTGGTCTCGCGGAACGGGAGGTTCAGCTCCGCGGTGCGCTGCTGCGGCGAGATGAACAGGAAACGGTAGGCCGAGCGGCCGTCTCGGTTCAGCGCGAGGAGCCGCACGTCCACCGGGCCGCTCTCGGTGCGCCCCACGGTGCGCCCCGTCGCGCCGTCGAAGCCGTTCACCCGGATCGGCTCGAGGTCCGCGAGACGCGCGTTCGGCGCCCACTCGCCCTGCAGGTACGCGGGCATGTTGCCCGCCTGGCGAATCGGCGCGATGTCGAACACGATCGCCGCGCCGCGCGCGTCGCTCGCGACCACCTTCTCCGGCGAGTTCTGCATCCTGAAGCCTTGCGGTGCCGTGAACTCGAAGCGCAGGCCGGGGTGCTGGAAGGTGCGCCCGCGCACGACGCCCTGCTCGGGATCGTCGCCGAACACCATGCCGTCGATCAGCGCGAGGTACTCGTCGCGGGCGACGCGCGGATTCGGCGGCCGCGACACCTCGGCCGCGGCCTGCGCCGCCCGCACCCGGTCCATCGTGCGCGGGTGGGTGGCCATCAGGTTGTACTGGTCCACCGAGCCCTCGGGCAGCCCTTTCGAGCGCGCCTCCACCTGGCTCTGCTCGCGCAGGCTGGCGAGGAAGGTGGCCATCGCGTCGGGGTCGTAGCCGGCGCGGCTCATGTAGCGCACGCCCAGGGTGTCGCTCTCGAGCTCCTGCTCCCGGGAGTAGCTCTGGATCGCGAGCGTCGCGATGGTCTGCCCGACCTGCGCGACGCTGTCCGCGGGCAGCCCGAGCAGGCTCGCGCCGATGGCGCTCGCGATCACGCCGATCTGGGCCATCTGCTGCGCGCCGAGCCGCTCCGCCGTGTGGCGCGCGTTGACGTGGCCCAGCTCGTGCGCGAGCACGCCGGCCATCTCGGCCTCGTTGCTCGCGAGCGCGAGCAGCCCGCGCGACAGGTACACGTAGCCGCCGGGCAGCGCGAACGCGTTGACGATGGGCGAGTTCAGCAGGGTGAAGCGGTAGTTGAACTGCTGGTACTCGGTGTAGGCGGCGAGGCGGCGCCCGACCGTGTCCACGTAGCGCTGCAGCTTCGGGTCCCGGTACTCGCCGCCGAAGGCCTCCAGCATCTTCGGATGCTCGCTGGCCCCGAGACGGGCGTCGTCCTCCGGGGAGAAGCCGCCGGTGAAGCTGGAGCGCCCGGTCGCCGGGTTCGTGCTGACGCAGCCCGCGAGGCCGCACGCGCACCCGGCGAGCGTGGCGGCGCCGCCGGCGCGGAGCAGGGAGCGGCGGGAAACGGTCATCGACGCACGCCGTGTGGACTGCGTCGAGTATACCCGTCGCGCGCGGCACGCCGCCGCGGCGGCGGCGGACAGAGGGCGCTCAGGCGGGCTCTCGTGCGAGCGCGATCCGCCACTGCTCGCCGTCCAGCTCGTGCTCGGCGCTGAAGTCGTCCGCTTCGCCGTCGCCCAGCGTGCGGGTGGCCAGCGTCTCCTCGTGGATGTGGTCCGCGAAGCGCTCGAGCGCACGCGCGACGCCGTCACCGCCGCTGATGCGCAGCGCGATGCGGTCCGCGACGTCGAGACCCGCGCGCTTGCGCGCCTCCTGCACCGTGCGCACGAGCTCGCGGGCGAGGCCCTCGCACTCGAGCTCGGGCGTGAGCCGCGTGTCCAGCCCCACCAGGAAGCCGCCTTCCTCGGCGCAGGCGTAGCCCTCGGCGGACTCCGTCTCCACCAGCACGTCCTCCGGCTCGAAGGTGATCGGCGTCCCGCCGACGTCGAGCTCGAAGCTTCGCCCGGCGGCGACGGCGCCGGCGACGGCGGCGCCGTCGGCGGCGCTCAGCGCTTCGCGGATCGCCGGGATCAGCTTGCCGTGGCGGCGCCCGATCCGTGGCAGGTTGGGCTTCAGCCGGTAGCTCACGAGTCCGGCATCGCGGGCGATCGGCTCGACCGCCTTCACGTTGAGCTCCTCCAGGATAGGCGCCTCGTGGCGCGCCACCGCCGCCGCGGCCGCCTCGTCGGGCACGCGCACCAGCGCGCGCGACAGCGGCTGGCGGGTGCGCAGCGCGCTCGCGTTGCGCGCGGCGCGGCCCAGCGACACCACCCGGCGCACGACCTCGAAGCCGGCGAGAAGCTGCTCGTCGATGCGCGCGGCGTCGGCCTGCGGCCACGGGCACATGTGCACGCTGACGGGCGCCTGCCGGTCGCGTGCGCGAACGAGGTTCTGGTGCATGCGCTCGGCGATGAACGGCATGAAGGGCGCGAGCAGGCGCGCGGTCACGGTCAGGCACTCGTACAGCGTGAGGTAGGCGGCCAGCTTGTCGTCGCCGGCGGCGGCCTTCCAGAACCGGCGCCGGTTCAGCCGCACGTACCAGTTCGACAGCGCGTCGACGAAGGCCTCGATGGCGCGCCCGGCGCCCAGCGCGTCGTAGTCGTCGAGGCGTGCGGTGCACTCGCGCACCGTGTCGTGCAGCAGCGCCAGCACCCAGCGGTCCATCTCCGGGCGTTCGGCCAGCGGCAGATCGCGGTCGAGATCCGGCGCGTCCAGGCGAGCGTACATCACGAAGAATCCGTAGGTGTTCCACAGCGTGTTCAGGAACGAGCTCGCGACGTCGCGCACGATGTCCACCGAGATGCGCTTCTGCACGTCGGGTGCGATGCGGGCGACGAAGTACCAGCGCAGCGCGTCCGCGCCGACGCTCTCGAACACGTCGTACGGATCGACGATGTTGCCCTGCGACTTCGACATCTTCTTGCCGTCGGCGTCGACGATGTGCGCGAGGCAGATCACGTTGCGGTAGGCGACGCTGTCCGAGACCAGGGTCGCGATCGCGTGCAGGGTGTAGAACCAGCCTCGGGTCTGGTCGATGGCCTCCACGATGTAGTCGGCGGGGAAATGCTTCTCGAAGGTGTCGGCGTTCTCGAACGGGTAGTGCCACTGCGCGTAGGACATCGCGCCGGAGTCGAACCAGCAGTCGATCACCTCCGGCACCCGGCGGTACTCGCGGCCGTTGTCGGGGTGGCGGAAGGTGATCTCGTCGATCGCGGGCCGGTGCAGGTCCACGTCGCGAAGCGGGCGCCCGCACAGGCCCTCGAGCTGCTCGACGGACCCGATGCACAGGTAGTCGCCCTCGCCGTCGGTCCACACCGGCAGCGGCGTGCCCCAGAAGCGCTCGCGCGACAGCGCCCAGTCGATGTTGTTCTCCAGCCAGTTGCCGAAGCGGCCGTCGCGGATGTACTCCGGCACCCAGTGGATCGTGCGGTTCAGCGCCACCATCCGGTCGCGCAGCTCGCTGGTGCGGATGTACCACGCATGCTTCGCGTAGTAGATGAGCGGGTCGCCGGTGCGCCAGCCGTGAGGGTAGTTGTGGGTGTACTTCTGCACCCGCCACAGCAGCCCGCTCGCCTTCAGCTCGTCCACGAGCACCGGGTCGGCCTCCTTGAAGAAGCGCCCGGCCACCGGCGTCACCTCGGGGAGGAACAGACCGTCGAGGCCCACCCCGTGCACGACCGGCAGGCCCGCGGCCTGCCCCAGCGCGAGGTCGTCCACGCCGTAGGCCGGGGCGATGTGCACGATGCCGGTGCCGTCCTCGATGGTCACGAAGTCCGCCGCGTGCACGGCCCACGCGGCGTCGCAGTCCACCGCCAGGTAGTCGAAGGGCCGGCGATAGCGCCGGCCGACCAGCTCGGCGCCCTTCACGGTGCGCAGCACCTCGTGCGGTGCGTCGCCGAGCGCCGCGTCCACCAGCGCGGCGGCCAGGATCAGCGTCTCGTCGCCGACGCGAACGAAGGCGTAGTCCACGTCGGCGGCCACCGCGAGGGCGAGGTTCGACGGCAGCGTCCACGGGGTCGTGGTCCAGACGAGGAACGACGCGCCCGATTCGTCGGCGAGCGGGAAGCGCACGTATACCGACGGATCCACGACCTCCTTGTAGCCGAGCGCGACCTCGTGCGAGGACAGGGTTGCGCCGATGCGCGGGTCGTAGGGCACCACCTTGTAGCCCTGATACATCAGGCCCTTGTCCCAGATCACCTGCAGCAGGTGCCACACCGACTCGATGTAGTCGTTGTCCAGCGTGTAGTACGCGTGCTTCATGTCGACCCAGAAGCCCATGCGCTCGGTCATGCGCTCCCAGTCGGAGATGTAGCGCATCACCGACTCGCGGCAGCGGCGCGTGAACTCGGCGATTCCGACCTCGCGCTCGATGCGCGCCTTGTCGAAGATGCCGAGCTCCTTCTCCACCTCGTGCTCCACCGGCAGGCCGTGGGTGTCCCAGCCGGCCTTGCGCGGGCAGTGGTAGCCGCGCATCGTCTTGTAGCGGGGGTAGAGATCCTTGAACGTGCGCGCCAGCACGTGGTGGATGCCCGGGCGGCCGTTGGCGGTGGGCGGGCCGTCGTTCCAGGTGTACAGGTCGCGTCCGTCGCTCGCCTGCAACGTGCGTGCGAACACGTCCTCGCGCTGCCAGAATTCCAGCACCTCGTGCTCCAGCGCCGGGCCGTCGTAGCGCCCGGTCACCGCCTCGAATTTCGTCGCCATTGATCGTTCCCTGGAAGCCGCAAATGAAGAACGCCCCGCACGGCGGCGCGCGTCAGCATGCCGTCGTCCGGGGCGTTGCCGTTCGGGACCGTGGGCGCCGGGGCGCCCGGGCCGGGCTCGCGTTACCACCCGGTTTCGCCGCGCCCTCGCGGAGCGCGGCCTCGATGCGTGATCCCTTCGGGGGCACGCGGGTCCGGTGTCGGGGACCAGCCGGCCGGGCCTACTGGCGCGCGGGCGCGCGTTCGGGCGGCGGCTCGAGGGGGATCTTCTCCGGTGCGCGGCCCGGAGCTTCCACCGTCCTCCGATCGCTGCCGCCGCGGGATGCCGGGTACTCGGCCCTGTCATCGCCTCAGGGGCCGGAATTCTACTGGCGGCCGGGCCAATTACAACGCCGCGCGTGCCGGCTACACGTTTGTTTCGTGGATCCGGGCGCGGCGGTGCGGACCGGTTCACCCTTCGTTCAGTCCACGTGCTGTTAGCTTGTATGCATCAGACAACCGATGCGGCGTGCGACCGCACCCGCACGTGTAACGCGAACATCGCGAACATCTCAGGGAGACTCTCGTGAACAAAGCGATCGTAATCCTGCTGGCCGCCGGCGCCGTGGGTGTGACCGGCTGCCAGGAAGTGCGCAACGAGCACGTGGGCATGGGCGTCGGCGGCGCCCTCGGCGGACTCCTGGGCGCTCAGGTGGGAGGCGGCCGCGGGCAGCTCGCCGCGACCGCGGCCGGCGCGCTGCTCGGCGCGTACCTCGGCGGCAACGTGGGGCGCAGCATGGACCAGGTCGACCGTCTCAACGCGCAGCGCACACTGGAGGGCACGCCGACCGGGCAGAGCACCGCCTGGCAGAACCCCGACAGCGGCAACCGGTACGAGGTCACGCCCACGCGCACCTACCAGGAGGAGGGCCGGCCGTGTCGCGAGTACACCACAGAGGCGTGGATCGACGGCCGGCGCGAGACCCTCAGAGGAACCGCGTGCCGGGAGCCTGACGGGAGCTGGCGCGCGATCTGACGCGACGCGCGGCCGCGCGTCGTATTGATGTTCGGACAGGACCGCCCCGCGCCGGGCCGGTCACCCCCGGGAGCCCGGTAACCGCACACGAATGCCGCGCGTCGCGGCGCGCGCGACGATCCGGCAGCGGCATCGCCGCTGCCGGATCTCCTCAAGTCACATCCGTAGCCACGTTCAGTCGCCGATCGGTGTCGTGGGACGCCGACCCGTCGGCTCGTCCCCCGCGTTTCCCGTGTCGAAAGGGCGGGCGGGCGTGCGCGCCGCGAGTGTCGCGACGACGCGGTCACCGTCGCGGCAGTCGGAACACGTCTTCGGGTGCGCGCCGCCGATCGTGCCGGAGCCTTTAATTCAAGGGGCGATTCGCGACTTTCCGCTTTCTTTCCCGGTGATGCGTGTTTATGATCGCGCGCGCCTCCGGGGGGAGACGAAGGCGACCCCGACGCCTCAGAGGCCAATCCAGCACCCACATCCAACCAACGAACTCGCACGTTTTCGTGTAGGGAGAATTTCATGGCAAAAGCCACCGCCATCAAGGACCCGCTGACAAAGACTCAGCTGCTCACGACCCTCGCCGAGGAGACCGGGCTGTCGAAGAAGGAGTGCAGCGTCGTCCTCGACGAGCTGTCGAACGTCATTCACCGCCACCTCAAGAAGCGCGGCGCCGGCACGTTCACGATGCCCGGCATGTTCAAGATCAAGACTCAGCGCAAGCCGGCGACCAAGGCGCGCAAGGGCATCAACCCGTTCACCGGCGAGGAGACGATGTTCAAGGCCAAGCCTGCGCGCACCGTGGTGAAGGTGCAGCCGCTGAAGGCCCTGAAGGACATGGTGGAATGACGCGCAGCTGAAGGCGCGTGAGCGAATCGGGAACCCCGCCGTACGGCGGGGTTTTCGTTTGCGCGGCGGCGACCCGCTTCAGATGTCGCGCAGCAGCGCGTTGATGCCCACCTTGGCGCGCGTCTTCTCGTCCACGCGCTTCACGATGACCGCGCAGTACAGGCTGTAGCGGCCGTCGGCCGACGGCAGGTTGCCGGAGACCACCACGGACCCGGCGGGGATGCGGCCGTAGAGGATCTCGTCGCGTTCGCGGTCGTAGATCCGCGTGGACTGCCCGATGTACACGCCCATCGAGATGACCGATCCGGCCTCGACGATCACGCCCTCGACGATCTCCGAGCGCGCGCCGATGAAGCAGTCGTCCTCGATGATCGTGGGCGCGGCCTGCAGCGGCTCGAGAACGCCGCCGATGCCGACCCCGCCCGACAGGTGCACGTTCCTGCCGATCTGCGCGCACGAGCCGACCGTCGCCCAGGTGTCCACCATCGTGCCCGAGTCGACGTACGCGCCCAGGTTCACGTAGGACGGCATCAGCACCACGCCCGGCGCCACGTAGGCGCCGTAGCGCGCCACCGCCGGCGGCACCACCCGCACGCCGGAGGCGCGCAGCTCCTGGTCGCCCATCTGCCCGAACTTCGACGGCACCTTGTCGAAGTAGCGCGTGAAGCCGCCGTCCATCGCCGCGTTGTCGGTCAGCCGGAACGACAGCAGCACCGCCTTCTTCAGCCACTCGTTGACCTGCCACTCGCCGTCGCGCTTTTCCGCGACTCGCGCCTTGCCGGAGTCGAGCAGGGCGAGCGCATCGTCGACTGCCTCGCGCACCGAGGGCTCCGCATTCAGGGGCTGGATGTCGGCGCGACGCTCGAACGCGTCCTCGATGACGGCCTGCAGGTCGCTCATGACTCGGGTCTCCTCGGCGGTGTCGGCGGAAGGCTATGGCGGCGGAATGCTATCAGGATGGTCGTCAGGGCCGGAACGCACGCGGCGATCTCGCCGGACCCCGGGGAGTCCCCGTGCCGCGCACCCCTCGTTCCGGCGCCGGGCCGGTGGCGCCCGCAGTGCACGCGCGCGGGATTCAGGGCGCGGCGCCGTGGCGCGCGAGGGCCCACGCGACGTGCTCGCGTACCACGGGGCTCGCGTCGCCGGCGCGCCGGCGCAGAGCGTCGACGATCCCGGGCGACGTGGGGGCGTTGCCCAGCGCCACTGCGACGTTGCGCAGGAAGCGCTCGTGGCCGATGCGCCGGATGGCGCTGCCGGCGAAGCGCTGCTCGAAGGACGCCGCGTCCATGGCGAACAGCGCGACGAGTGCCGGGGCGTCGAGCCCGTCGCGGGGTGCGAAGTCCGCCTCGGACGTCGGCGTCGCGAAGCGGTTCCACGGGCACACGAGCTGGCAGTCGTCGCAGCCGTAGATGCGGTTGCCCAGCGCCGCGCGCAGCGGCTCCGGGATCGACCCCGGGTGCTCGATGGTCAGGTAGGAGATGCAGCGCCGTGCATCCAGCTCGTACGGCGCGGTGATCGCGCCGGTGGGGCAGGCCGCGATGCACGCGTCGCAGCGTCCGCAGTGGTCCTGCGAGTGCGGCGCGTCGGCGGGCAGCTCGAGGTCGGTGTACATCTCGGCGAGGAAGAACCAGGAGCCGGCGCCGCGGTTGATCAGGTTGGTGTGCTTTCCGATCCAGCCGAGCCCGGCGTTGCGCGCGAGCGGCTTCTCGAGCACAGGCGCGCTGTCGCTGTAGCAGCGGTACCGGAACGGGCCGACGGCGTCCTCGATGCGGTCGGCGAGGCGCTGCAGCCGCATGCGCATGACCTTGTGATAGTCGCGGCCGAGCGCGTAGCGCGAGACGTACCCGAGCTCCGGGCGCCCCAGCACCTCGCCGGGCGCCTGCGCGTCGCGCGGCCAGTAGTCGAGGCGCGCGCTGATCACGCTCACGGTGCCGGGCAGCAGCTCCGCGGGACGCGAGCGCCGTGTCCCGTGGCGCGCCATCCACTGCATCTCGCCGTGGCGGCCGTCGGCCAGCCATGCGAGCAGGCGCCGCTCGTCGTCGGCGAGGTCCACCCCCGTGATCCCGACCTGCTGCAGGCCCAGCTCCCGGCCCCAGGCGCGGATCGCGGCGGGGAGATCGGGTGGCGCGGAGCGTGCCGGCGGGCGCGCGCTCACCCGGGGCAGCCCGCGGCGCCGGCCCGCCGCCCGCGCGCGCGGGTCTTCGCGCTCCGGCAGCGCCCGTGCGGGGCGGGGAATCCGCTGTCTTGCATTCGACGCATCCGCTATCCTAGAGCGTTGTCGCGCGTCCGTCCCGAGCGGGCTGCGCAGGCGGGCTCACAGCCCCACCCCACAGCCGACCCGAGCGAGGCCCATGGACGCATTCACCCGGCTCAACGGTATCGCGGTGCCGATCGATCGCGCGAACGTCGACACCGACGCGATCATCCCCAAGCAGTACCTGAAGTCGATCAAGCGCACGGGCTTCGGGCCCGCGCTGTTCGACGAGTGGCGCTACCTCGATACCGGCCAGCCGGACATGGACCACTCCAAGCGCCCGCTGAACCCGGACTTCGTGCTCAACCAGGAGCGCTACCGGGGCGCGCAGGTGCTCGTCGCACGTCGCAACTTCGGCTGCGGGTCCAGCCGCGAACACGCGCCGTGGGCGCTCACCGACTTCGGCATCCGCTGCATCATCGCGCCCAGCTTCGGCGACATCTTCTTCAGCAACTGCTTCAAGAACGGGCTGCTGCCCGTGGTGCTCGACGAGGACGCGGTGGACGAGCTGATTCGCGCGATCGAGGCCCAGCCCGGCTACCGCCTCGAGGTGGACCTGGAGCAGCAGACGGTGACGCGGCCGGACGGCGAGGTGCTGCACTTCGACGTCGAGCCGTTCCGCAAGCAGTGCATGCTCGAGGGGCTTGACGAGATCGGCCTCACCCTGCAGCGGCGCAAGGACATCGAGGCCTACGAGGAACGCCGGCGCCGGGAGGCTCCGTGGCTGTTCGGTCTGCAGGGCTGAGCGCATGACCCGCAAGATCCTGATCCTGGCCGGCGACGGCATCGGCCCCGAGATCGTCGCCGAGGCGGAGGCGGTGCTGGGGGCGCTCGGCGCCGCCGGCGACCTCGACCTGAGCATCGAGCACGCGCTGGTCGGCGGCGCCGCGGTGGACGCCGAGGGCGATCCGCTGCCCGAGAGCACCCTCGCGCTCGCGCGCGACGCGGACGCGGTGCTGCTGGGCGCGGTGGGCGGCCCGAAGTGGGACGCCAACGAGCGCGCGAAGCGCCCCGAGCAGGGGCTGCTGCGCCTGCGCGCGGCGCTGGACACCTTCTCCAACCTGCGTCCCGCGATCGCCTATCCGCAGCTCGTCGCGGCGTCGTCGCTGAAGCCCGAGCTGGTGTCCGGGCTGGACATCATGATCGTGCGCGAGCTCACCAGCGGCATCTACTTCGGTCAGCCGCGGGGGGTGCGCACCAACGCGTACGGCGAGCGCGAGGGCTTCAACACCCTCGTGTACTCCGAGTCGCAGATCGAGCGTATCTGCCGCTCCGCGTTCGACATCGCGAGCAAGCGCGACGGGCGCGTGTGCTCCGTGGACAAGGCCAACGTGCTCGAGGTGAGCGAGCTGTGGCGGGACGTGGCCGAGCGCGTGGCGCGCGACTACCCGAAGGTGTCCCTGAGCCACCTGTACGTGGACAACGCGGCGATGCAGCTGGTGCGGGCTCCGAAGCAGTTCGACGTCATCGTGACCACCAACATGTTCGGGGACATCCTGTCGGACCTGGCGTCGATGCTCGCGGGATCCATCGGGATGCTGCCCTCGGCGTCGCTGAACGCCGAGGCGCGCGGGATCTACGAGCCCATCCACGGCGCGGCCCCCGACATCGCCGGGCAGGGGGTCGCGAATCCGCTCGCGACCATCCTGTCGGTGGCGATGATGCTGCGCTACTCGCTGGACGAGGCCGAGCAGGCGGCGCGCATCGAGCGGGCGGTGGGTGCGGTGCTGGAGCAGGGCCTGCGCACGCGCGACATCGCCCCGGCGGGCGCGAACGTGGTCGGCACGCGGGAGATGGGCGCGGCCGTGGTGGCGGCGCTCTGAGCCGCCGTTCTCCGTTCCGGCGCGCCGTGACGAGCGCCGGCCTCCGGCGGGCGGCGGCGAGAGCGCGGCCGCACGACGGGCAATCAGGCGGGACGTCGTCCCGCTCCAGACCTGGGGCAGCGAGCGAATGAGCAACCAGTACAGCGTGGCGGTGGTCGGTGCGACCGGAGCGGTCGGCGAGGCGATGATCGACGTGCTCGCGCAGCGGGATTTCCCGGTCAGCGAGCTTTTCCCGCTGGCGAGCACGCGCTCCGCCGGCAGCACGGTGATGTTCAGGGGGCGCAGCCACCGGGTGGGCGTGCTCGAGGAGTTCGATTTCTCGAAGGCGCAGATCGCGCTGTTCTCGGCCGGCGCGTCGGTGTCGGCGGAGTACGCGCCGAAGGCGGGCGCCGCGGGTTGCGTGGTGATCGACAACAGCTCGCAGTTCCGCTACGAGCCGGACATCCCGCTGGTGGTGCCCGAGGTGAATCCGGGGGACACGGCCCGCTACACCGCGCGCAACATCATCGCGAACCCGAACTGCTCGACCATCCAGATGCTGGTCGCGCTGAAGCCGCTGCACGACGCGGCCGGCATCGAGCGCATCAACGTCGCGACGTACCAGTCCGTGTCCGGCACCGGCAAGGAGGCCATCGAGGAGCTGGCCGGACAGACCGCGGCACTGCTCAACGGCCAGGGGGCGACGCCGAAGGTCTACCCGAAGCAGATCGCGTTCAACGTGCTGCCCCACATCGACGTGTTCCTGGACAACGGGTACACGAAGGAAGAGATGAAGATGGTGTGGGAGACGCGCAAGATCATGGGCGACGACAGCATCCAGGTGAACGCGACCTGCGTGCGGGTGCCGGTGTTCTACGGGCACTCCGAGGCGGTGCACCTCGAGACCCGCGAGAAGCTGACCGCCGCGCGGGCCCGGGAGCTGCTCGCCGCGGCTCCGGGAATCGTGGTCATGGACGAGGCGCGCGACGGCGGCTACCCGACCGCGGTGAGCGAGTCTGCGGGCACCGACCCGGTGTTCGTGGGCCGGATCCGGGAGGACATCTCCCATCCCCGCGGGCTGGATCTGTGGGTGGTCGCCGACAACGTCCGCAAGGGTGCAGCCCTGAATAGTGTGCAAATCGCCGAGATTTTGGTAAAAGACTTTCTATAAGCTATAGTTAGTACATAATCATAAAGAGAATTCTTACGTCGCAGACGCGGCCGGGCAGCCGGTCAGGGGGCCGTTCGCCGGGAAGGCGAGGCAGGCCCGATGACTCCCGGCGGCGAGGCCGCGGCAAGTGTTGAGGGGGCACCGTGGCGCAGATGCGCGAGGCGTGCAGTCGGACGGTTCCCGCCATGGCGGTGTCGGCCGGGGGTCACGGGCCCGCGGGTACCGGTGCCGGTGGAGATTTCACAACGTGACGACTGCGGCACCGCTGCCGCGGCCCGACCATTCGCGAATGCGCCAATGATCCGAAAAACCGTCCTGGCGGCCACCGTCGCCGCGCTGCTCGTCCCGGCGGTCGCCAATGCGCTGGGCCTCGGCAACATCCAGGTCGAGTCCGGCCTCAACGAGCCCCTGCGGGCGCGCATCCCGGTGCGCGGCGCGGGGCCAGGCGAGCTCCAGGAGCTCAACGCCGCACTCGGCGATGAGGAGCAGTTCCAGCGCGCCGGCCTCGAGCGGGTGTTCGAGCTGACCCGCCTGCGCTTCAAGGTCGTGGAGACCAGCGGCGACGCCGGATACATCGAGGTGACCACGCCGGGGCCGGTCGCCGAGCCGTTCCTGAACTTCCTGGTGGACGTGGTCTGGTCGCGCGGTCGGGTGCTGCGCGAGTACACGGTGCTGCTGGACCCACCGGTCTACGGGGCCGCGATCAGCTCCGCGATGCAGCAGCGGGTGCAGACCGTGGACACCCTGCCGGAGACGGCGGCGCCGCAGCGCACGCCGTCACCGCCGCCCGCGGTCGCGCCCCCCACGCCGCCGCGCGCCGCTGCGCCGCCGCGCGTCGCGCCGCCGCCGGTCGCCGCCGCGCCGCGCTACAGCGGCGACAGCTACGGTCCGGTGCGCGACGGCGAGACCCTGTGGTCGATCGCCGACCGCATTCGTCCGGCGGGGGCCAGCATCCAGAGCATGATGCTCGCGCTGCTGGAAGCGAACCCTGAAGCGTTCACCATCGAGAACATCAACGCGCTGCGCACCGGCGCGGTGCTGCGCATTCCGCCGGCCAGCGAGCTGCTGGACGACAAGGCGACCGCGCTGGCCGAGGTCGCCAGCCAGCACGCGCTGTGGGAGGAGTACCGGCAGTCGCTGACCGGCGCCGTGACCGCGCAGCCGGGGCGCGCGGGGTCCATGGAGCCGGCGCCGTCGGCGCCGGCCGCGCCGGCCGCGGCATCCACGACGCCGCCCGCGGACGGCGCGCGCTCGAAGCTCGAGCTGCTGGGCGCCGGCGCGGCGGGCGCGGGCGCCGCCGGGACCGGCGGCGACGCGGCCCTCGCGCGGCTGCGCGACGAGCTGAGCGTGGCACAGGAGGAAGCCGACGCCGCGAGGCAGCAGAACACGGAGCTGCGCTCGCGCCTCGGCGAGGCCGAATCGCTGGTCGACGACCTGAAACGACTGGTGGAGCTGAAGGAGGAGCAGCTCGCCGATCTCCAGAACCAGCTCGCGCGGGCGGAGGCGGCGCCGCCGGCGCCGCCGGTGGAAACCGCCCCGGCCCCCACCGTGGCGGCGCCGGCGCAGCCCGCCGAGCCTCCCGCGGTCAGCGAGCCGCCTGCGGCCGCGGAACCGGCCGCGCCCAAGAAGCCCAGGCGCGCGCCGCCGCCGCCGCCGCCGCCGGCGCCGACGTCGTTCCTGGACGAGATCAACGCGATGCTGCCGGTGCCGCTGTGGTCGGTGCTGGGCGGCCTGGGCGCGTTGCTGGTGGGCCTCGGGGGCCTGGGCTGGGCACGGCGACGCAAGAAGGCCGCGGCCGACGAGGGTGCGGAGCAGGAGACCGAGCCCACCCGCGGCTCGATGATCGACCAGTACGCGCGTACCGAGCTGCCCGTCGAGGAGGACGAGGACGCGACCCAGATGCCGGCGGCAGCGGCCGCCGCCGCGGCCGTGGCGGCGCACGAGGAGGCGGACGAGGAGCGCACCCAGATCGGGGCGCCGGTGGCTCCGCCTCCGTCCGCGGCAGCGCCGCCGGCCGAGGACGAGGAGGATCCCCTCGCCGAGGTGAACGTCTACCTGGCCTACGAGCGCTTCGACCAGGCCGAGCAGCTCGTGCGCGACGCGGTGGAGCGCTATCCGGAGCGCAACGACTACCGCCTCAAGCTGCTCGAGGTGTTCTACGCGGCGAAGAACGTCGCGGGCTTCGAGACCGCTGCCGCCGCGCTGCGGGACGTCGTGGGCGACGAAGACTCGCTGATGCAGCAGGCGCGTGACTGGTGGGACGACCTCGACACCGGGCGGGCGCTGCTGTCGCCGGAAGGCGCAGGTCCTGACACCGCGCGCACGCCGCCGAGCGCCACTGACGAGAGCGACGTGTTCGACGTCACCGCCGGTGCCGGGTCCGGCACCGAGGTGGGCGACGAGACCGGCGTGGACTTCGACCTCGGCTTCGAGGGCGGAGAGAAGACCGAGGCGCCCAGCGGGCTCGATTTCGACCTCGGCAGCGACGAAGGCGAGGGCGAGGCGGGTAGCCTCGACTTCGACCTCGGCGATCTGGGCGTGCAGCCCGAGGAGCCTGAGGCCGGCGCCGCGGCGAAACGCGAGTCGTCGGACACCGGCCTGGACTTCGACCTCGCTGCGGGCGCGGCGCCCGGGGAGGAAAGCGGCGGCACGGGCCTCGACTTCGACCTCGGCGATCTGGGCGAGACGCAGGCGGGCGAGACGCAGACCGACAAGACGGCGCCGCTCGCGCCGGGCGGATCGATCCCCGAGCGCGTCGGCGGCGCGGACGAGGAGATGGACTTCGACCTCACCGGTCTGGACGACGGCTCGCAGACCCTGGACGCCGAGCGCGGCGGCGAGGGTGCGCAGTCGCTGGACTTCGAGGCGGGCAGCGGTGCGGAGGAGCGCACCGCGCGCCAGGGCGAGGCCGGCGAGGAGAGCGGTCTCGACTTCGACCTCAGCGACACCATGACCATGGACTCGGACGCGCTGGAACGGGTCAAGGCGGAAGACGATCTGCCGGAAGAGCCGCCCGAGAGCGGCGGTGAGGACAGCGGTCTGGACTTCGACCTCAGCGACACCACGGTGTTCGGGGGCGGTGCGGACGCGGCGCAGGGCGACGCGACGGAGGTCGCGGCGGACTCCGACCTCGACTTCGACCTCGGTGACCTCGGCGACGAGGACAAGGCGCCCGCGGCCGGCGCCGCCGAGGCGCCGGAGGACACCAGGGCGGAGCTCGATTTCGACCTCGGCGACACTGCGACCCTGGAGGGCGCGGGAGCGGCCGGGGAGAGCGGCGAGAAGGCGCTGCCCGGCGAGGAGCCGGAGCTCGATTTCGATCTCGGCGACACCGGCGCGGGTGCCGCCTCGATCGATGAGGGCGCGGCAGCCGGAGAGGAGTCGCTGGACTTCGATCTGGGCGACACGGGCGGCACGCCCGCGGGCGGCGAGGAGGAAGAGCCCCTCGACCTGTCCCTGGATGCCGGCGCGTCCGGCGACGAGGAGCTCACGAGCCTGAACGATCCGTTCGGCGACAGCGGGTCCGGCGACGAGCTGCCGTCGCTGGACATGGAGCTGGACGCCGGCGGCGAAGAGGGGGAGCGCAGCGCCGGCGAGGACCTTTCCCTGGACGGCGAGGACTTTTCCCTGGACATGGACGCCGACGATCTGCGCATCGATCAGGACGCCGCGACCGAGGTGTCGGAGGACGCGTTCGAGGACGCGCGCACCGAGGTGGGCGGCGGTTCGGGGCTGGACCTGTCCCTGGACGGCGGCGACGGCACCACCCGCGGCGGTGGCGGAACCAGCGAGGACGACGGGCCCGGCACCGTGCAGCTCAGCCCGGACGATGCCGACGCGCTGCGCCCGCCGGGACTGTCCGGCGACGAGGGCGGCGAGGGCTTCGGGGTGGACACCGAGTTCCGGGGCATCTTCGACGGCGGCGGCGCCAGCGACGCGGGCGACGCGTCCAGCCTGGACTTCGATCTCGGCACCGACCTCGACGAGCAGCCGTCGGGCGAAGGCGGCAGCGACATGGAAGACACCCAGTTCATGCTGCGTGACGCGCCGGGCGCGGACACCCCGGGGTCCGACGACGAGGACGAGGACCACACGCTGGTCCTGGGCCGCGGCGCCTCCGGGGAGGTGGACGAGATGCAGACCAAGCTCGACCTCGCGCAGGCGTACATGGACATGGGCGACACGGAAGGTGCGCGCAACCTGCTAGGCGAGGTGATGGCCGAGGGTGGCGAGGCGCAGCAGGACCAGGCCAGGGAGATGCTCGGCAAGCTGAGCTGAGCGTCCCGTCCGGGGCTCCTGCAGGGTGACAAGGCGCGGCCATGCGGATCGCCATCGGCGTCGAGTACGACGGGCGGCGCTTCCACGGGTGGGAGCTTCAGTCCCACGCCCGCACGGTGCAGCAGGTGCTCGAGGCCGCGCTGTCGAGGGTCGCCGATGCGCCGGTGCGCACCGTGTGCGCGGGGCGCACCGACGCCAGGGTGCACGGCCTCGCGCAGGTGGCCCACTTCGATACCGAGGCCCGGCGCGACGAGCGCGCATGGGTGTTCGGCGCCAACAGCAACCTTCCGGACGACGTCGCCGTGCTGTGGGCGTTGCCGGTCGCGGACGCGTTTCACGCCCGCTTCTCCGCCGAGCGGCGCCGGTACCGCTACGTGATCCTGAACCGGCCGGTGCGGCCCGCCGTGCTGCGCGGTCGGGTCACGTGGGAGTGCCGCCTGCTCGACGAGGAGCGCATGTCGCGGGCGGCCGAGGCGCTGCTGGGCGAGCACGATTTCTCCGCGTTCCGTGCCGCGGGCTGCCAGGCGCGCACGCCGGTGCGCACGCTGCACCGCCTCGACGTGCGGCGCGACGGCGACTTCGTCCTGCTGGAGGTGGAGGCGAACGCGTTCCTGCAGCGCATGGTGCGCAACATCGCGGGGGTGCTGATCGCGATCGGCTGCGGGCGCGAGGACGTGGGCTGGGCCGCCCGGGTGCTGGCGGGACGCGACCGCAGCCTCGGCGGCGTCACGGCGCCGCCGGACGGGCTGTACCTGTGCGAGGTGCGCTATCCGGACGACTACCGCCTGCCTCGCCTTTCGCCGCGGATCTGGCTTTGGTAACGTCTCCGCCTTTGGCCGTTGCGCGGGTGTGCATCCAGGTCGCCGGGCGCGCGCACGAGGAGGCTCCGGCGGGCCGCGCGCGACGCCGCCCGGGACGGCCTCGCGGCACGGTGCGGCGGCCGGGGAAGGGACGGTGACGACGGACGCGGAGCCCGGGCCGACGCTCGTTTCGGGCACGCGCGTGCGGGTCAAGTTCTGCGGCATGACGCGCGCCGAGGACGCGCGCGCGGCCGCGTCGCTCGGGGCCGACGCGATCGGGCTCATCTTCCACCCGCCGAGCCCGCGCGGGGTGGACGCCGAGCAGGCGGCCGCGGTGGTGCGTGGCCTCGCGCCGTTCGTCACGCGCGTGGGCGTGTTCGTGGATCCGGATCCGGCGACCCTGGAGCACGTGCTGTCGCGCGTCGCGCTGGACCTGCTGCAGTTCCACGGCGACGAGCCCGCGGATCTGTGCGCCGCGTCCGGGCGGCCGTGGATCAAGGCGGTCGCGATGCGCGGACCGGGGGACGCGCTCGCCGCCGCGCGGCGATACCCGGGCGCTGCCGCGCTGCTCCTCGACACGTGGAGCGCGCGCAGCAGGGGAGGCACCGGGCGCACCTTCGACTGGTCGATGGTGCCGCGGGATCTGGGCACGCCCGTGCTGCTGGCCGGGGGGCTCGCGCCGGACAACGTGGCCGAGGCCGTGCGTGCGGTGCACCCCTACGCGGTGGACACCGCGAGCGGGGTCGAGTCCGCGCCCGGGGTGAAGGATCACGACAAGATGAAGGCATTCATTCGAGAGGTGACGCGTGGCCAAGCTGCCCAACCTGAGTGAGGACGAGCGCATCGTCGGCGCGCTGCCGGACGAGCGCGGCCACTTCGGCCCCTACGGCGGGAAGTTCGTCGCCGAGACGCTGATGGGCCCCATCGAGGAGCTGCGCGAGGCCTACGAGCGTTATCGCGACGACCCGCAGTTCCTGGCCGAGCTGGCCGCCGACCAGCGTCACTACGTGGGCCGGCCGTCCCCGCTGTACCTCGCCGAGCGCTGGAGCGACAAGCTGGGCGGTGCGCGCATCTGGCTCAAGCGCGAGGACCTGAACCACACCGGCGCGCACAAGGTGAACAACACCATCGGTCAGGCGCTGCTCGCGCGGCGCATGGGCAAGACGCGCATCATCGCCGAGACCGGCGCCGGCCAGCACGGGGTCGCCACGGCCACCGTTGCCGCCCGCCTGGGTCTCGAGTGCGTGGTGTACATGGGCGAGGAGGACGTGCACCGCCAGGCGCCCAACGTGTACCGCATGAAGCTGCTGGGCGCGAAGGTCGTGGCCGTGACCTCGGGCTCGAAGACGCTGAAGGACGCGCTCAACGAGGCGATGCGCGACTGGGTGACCAACGTCGACGACACGTACTACATCATCGGCACGGTGGCCGGCCCCCATCCGTACCCGCAGATGGTGCGCGACTTCAATTCCGTGATCGGCCGCGAGGCGCGCGAGCAGATGCTGGAGCAGGCCGGGCGGCTGCCGGACGCGATCCTCGCGTGCGTCGGCGGCGGATCGAACGCGATGGGCATCTTCCATCCGTTCCTGGACGACGCGGACGTCGACCTGATCGGCGTCGAGGCGGGCGGCGACGGCGTCGGGACCGGCCGCCACGCGGCGCCGCTCACCGCCGGCCGCCCGGGGGTGCTGCACGGCAACCGCACCTACCTGATGCAGGACGACGCCGGCCAGATCACGGCGACGCACTCGGTGTCGGCGGGCCTGGACTACCCCGGCGTCGGGCCCGAGCACGCGTGGCTGAAGGACAGCGGGCGCGCGCGTTACGTGGCCATCGACGACGCCGAGGCGCTGGCCGCGTTCCACGAGTGCACGCGGGTCGAGGGCATCATCCCGGCGCTGGAGTCGGCCCATGCGCTCGCGCAGGCCGCCAAGATGGCGCCGGCGATGCGTCGCGACGAGATCCTGCTGGTGAACCTGTCCGGCCGTGGCGACAAGGACATCCAGACGGTGGCGGCGCTGGAGGGGATGAGCCTGTGAGCCGCATCGCATCGCGTTTCGAGGAGCTGCGCGCCGCGGGCCGGCGCGCGCTGGTGACCTTCGTCACCGCCGGCGATCCGCAGCCGTCGGTGACGCTGCCGCTGATGCACGCGCTGGTGGAGGCCGGGGCCGACGTGCTGGAGCTGGGCGTGCCGTTCTCCGACCCGATGGCCGACGGCCCGGTGATCCAGCTCGGCAACGAGCGGGCCCTGGTGCACGGCGTCACGCTGGACCAGGTGCTCGAGACCGTCGCGGCGTTCCGCGAGCGCGACGCGCTGACGCCGGTCGTGCTGATGGGCTATCTCAACCCGATCGAGCGCAAGGGCTACGCCGAGACCGCGGCGCGCGCCGCGCAGGCCGGCGTCGACGGCTTCATCGTCGTGGACATGCCGCCCGAGGAGGCCGACGAGCTCCACGCCGCACTGCGCGAGAAGGGCCTGGATCTCATCTTCCTGCTCGCGCCCACCAGCTCGCCCGCGCGCATTCGCGCGGTGTGCGAGCGCGCCAGCGGCTTCGTGTACTACGTGTCGCTGAAGGGCGTGACGGGCGCGGGGCACCTCGACGTCGACCAGGTGGCCGCGAAGGTGGCCGAGATCAGATCCGCCACCGAGCTGCCGGTGGGCGTGGGCTTCGGCATCCGCGACGGCGAGTCGGCAGCGCGCATCGGCCGCGTCAGCGACGCGGTGGTCGTCGGCAGCGCCCTGGTGTCGCGCGTCGCGGAGCTGGCCGGCGAGCCCGAGCGCGTGCCGGCGCACGTGGCGGCGCTCGTCGCCGACATGCGCGCGGCCCTCGATTCAGCGGCGTGAACGCCGGCGTCCGCCCGCTGCCCGCCAGGGAGCCGCCGCGATGAGCTGGTTCGAGAAGCTGATCCCGTCGCGCATCCGCACCGAGGGCAACAACAAGCGCAGCATTCCCGAGGGCCTGTGGAGCAAGTGCTCCGAGTGCCAGTCCGTGCTCTACCGCGCCGAGCTGGAGCGCAACTTCGACGTCTGCCCGCGCTGCTCGTACCACCTGCGCCAGTCCGCGCGCCGGCGCCTCGAGCAGTTCCTGGACGCGGAGTCCGGGGTCGAGATCGGGGCCGGCGTGACCCCGGTGGACGGCCTGCGCTTCAGGGACTCCAAGCGCTACAAGGACCGCCTGCTCGCGGCGCAGAAGGAGACCGGCGAGCAGGACGCGCTGGTCGTGATGGCGGGCCGCGTGCTGGGCGTGCCGCTGGTGAGCGCCGCGTTCGACTTCCGCTTCCTCGGCGGCTCGATGGGCTCGGTCGTCGGCGAGCGCTTCGTGCGCGCGGTGGATGCGTGCGTGGACGAGGCGCTGCCGTTGGTGTGTTTCATGGCGAGCGGCGGCGCGCGCATGCAGGAGGCGCTGTACTCGCTGATGCAGATGGCCAAGACCAGCGCCGCGCTGGGCCGGCTCGCCGACGCGCGCCAGCCCTTCCTGTCGGTGCTCACCGACCCGACCATGGGCGGCGTGTCCGCGAGCATCGGCATGCTGGGCGACGTGAACATCGCCGAGCCGAAGGCGCTGATCGGGTTCGCCGGGCCGCGGGTGATCGAGCAGACCGTGAAGGAGACGCTGCCGGAGGGCTTCCAGCGCTCGGAGTTCCTGCTCGAGCACGGCGCGATCGACCTGATCGTGGATCGCCGCGAGATGCGCGAGCGCATCGCGTCCCTGCTCGCGATGCTCACCCATCAGCCAGCGCCGTAGGCGTACGACCTCGCGCCCTCCCCACGACCTGTCGATGGCGCCGCAGCGCCCCCGCGACCTCGACGGCTGGCTGGCGTGGCAGGAGCGCATCAATCCCCGTGGCATCGAGCTGGGCCTGGAACGGCTGCGCCCGGTCGCGGCGCGCATGGGGATCGACGGGCCGGGTGCCGCGCTGATCACGGTCGCCGGCACCAACGGCAAGGGCTCCAGCGTCGCGTTCCTGGAGGCGCTCGCCATCGCCCACGGCATCACGCCCGGGTGCTACCAGTCGCCGCACCTGCTGCGCTACAACGAGAGCGTGCGCGTCGGCGGTCACGCGGTGAGCGACGCGGTGCTGGTGGACGCGTTCGCGCGGGTCGAGGCGGCGCGCGGCGACATCGCGCTGACGGCCTTCGAGCACCGTACCCTCGCCGCGATGGACATCCTGCGCCGCGCCGCGCCGGGGCTCGTGATCCTGGAGGTGGGCATGGGCGGGCGGCTGGACGCGGTGAACCTGCTGGATGCGGACGTCGCGCTGATCACCGCCGTGGGACTGGACCACCGGGAGTGGCTGGGTGACACCCTGCAGGCCGTCGCGCGCGAGAAGTCCGGCATCATGCGCGCCGGGCGTCCGGTGGTGTGCAGCGACCCCGGAAGTGCCGCGCTGCTCGCGCCGCTGGCGGCGGGCGCCGGCGCGCGCGCGCTGCTGGCGGGGGAGCACTACCGCTTCGGTGCGCACGAGGGTGACGGGCGCTGGTGGCTGGAATCGCCCGCGGGGCGCTTCGACGCGCTGCCGCCGCCCCGGCTCGCAGGCGCTCACCAGCGCGCGAATGCGGCGGGCGCTGCGATGGCCTGGCAGGCGCTGGGGCCGCGCGTGCCGGCGCTGGACGCGCACGCGCTGCGCGGCGCGCTCGCCGCGGCCTGGGTCGCGGGGCGGCTGCAGCGCGTTCCCGGGACTGCGGACGCCTGGGTGGACGTCGCGCACAATCCGCAGGCGGCGGCCGCGCTCGCCGGCTGGCTCGCGCAGGGCCCGCAGGCCCACGTGCTGTGCGCGATGTACCGCGACAAGGACCTCGAGGGCACCGTGAGCGCGATCGCGCCGTGCGTCGCCGAGTGGCACCTCGCGGGGCTCGCGCCGCCACGCGGCGCGCCCGTGGAGCGCCTCGCGGAGGCGCTCGCGGCCGCCGCGCCCGGTGCGCGCCGCACGCTGCACCCGGACGTGGCCGCGGCGTGGACTGCGCTGCGTCCGCGGGTGCGCCGCGGCGGGCGCGTCGTTGCGTTCGGTTCCTTCGAGACGGCGCGACGGGTGCTTCGCCTTGAAAGCCCCGGGACCACCCTCGACACTTAGCGCGTGGAACCGCAGGTCAAAGAGCGCCTGGTCGGGGCCGTGGTGCTGGTGTGCGCGGCGGTGATCGTGCTGCCGATGGTGCTGTCGGGGAATCGCGACGCGCCGTCCCGCGAGACGCCCGCCGCGCGGCCCGAGCCACCGCCGGCGCCCGAGCCCTCGTTTTCCTCGCGCATCGTGCCCCTCGCGCCGGTGGATCCGCCGGCGCCGCGCGGCGACGCTCCGGAGCCGGCCCCGGAGACCGCCGCCGCGCCGCCACCGCCCGCGAAGCCCCAGCGTCCCGCGCCGTCGCCGCCACCGCCCGCGACGCCCCAGCGTCCCGCGCCGTCGCCGCCGCCCGCCACGCGCCCCGCGGCGCCGCCGCCGGCGCCCGCGGCGCCGGAAGCGCGCGCGGACGGCGACTGGGTGGTGCAGCTCGGAAGCTTTTCCAACGCCCGCAACGCCCGCGCCCTGCGCGACCGGCTGCGCTCGGGGGGATATCCGGCGTTCACGCGGTCCACCACCCACGACGGTGCCAAGGTCACCCGCGTGTACGTGGGACCGCAGGCAAGCCGCGAGCGGGCCGAGGAGATGGTGTCCCGGCTGCTGCGCGAGACGCGCCTCAAGGGCATGGTGCTGCGCAATCCCGAGCGCTGAACCGGAGCACGACGCACATGGGCGCACTCGGCTGGATCGACATCGTTCTCATCGGCGTGGTCGCGCTGTCGGCAGCGATCAGCCTGCTGCGCGGCTTCCTGCGCGAGGCGCTCGCGCTGGCGGGCTGGGTCGCGGCCGTGTGGCTCGCGCTGACTTTCACCGAGCCGGTGGCGGCGCTGTTCACGGAGCAGGTGAGCGTGCCGTCGATACGGATGGGCATGGCCTTCCTGCTGCTGTTCGTCGGTGCGCTTGTCGCGTCCGGGATCCTGGTGTGGCTGGTGGGGCTGCTGGTGGACAAGACCGGGCTGTCGGGAACCGACCGCATGCTGGGCGTCGTGTTCGGCGCCGCCCGCGGCGTCATCATCGCGGCGCTGCTGGTGCTGCTGGCCGGGCTCACGCCGCTGCCGCGCGACCCCTGGTGGCGCGACTCGCTGCTGCTGCCGCACTTCCAGCAGGTCGCGGAGCAGATGCGCACGCTGCTGCCCGAGGACATCGCGACGCTGGTGGATTTCTCGGCGCTCGCGCCGGCCGCGCCGGCGCGGCCGGATCCTGCGCCGCCCCCGGGCGCACCGGTTCTCAACCCGGGGGCCAGCGGTTAACATCCGGCGCGGTACCCAGCTCCACCGGCCCCAGCCCAGGACGCAGCCTCCCGCCCATGTGCGGCATCGTCGGCATCGTCGGACATTCCAACGTCAACCAGGACATCTACGATGCCCTGACGGTGCTGCAGCACCGTGGGCAGGACGCGGCGGGGATCGCGACCTGCGAGGGGCACGAGCTGTTCCTGCGCAAGGACAACGGGCTGGTGCGCGACGTGTTCCGCACGCGCCACATGCTCAAGCTGCGCGGCCACATGGGCATCGGCCACGTGCGCTATCCGACCGCCGGCACACCCGACGCCCTCGAGGCGCAGCCGTTCTACACCAGCGCGCCGTACGGCATCACGCTGGCCCACAACGGCAACCTGATCAACGCCGAGCAGCTCAAGCGCGAGGTGTTCCTCGAGGACCTGCGCCACGTGAACACGAACTCCGACTCGGAGATCCTGCTCAACGTGCTGGCCCACGAGCTGCAGAAGCTGGGCAAGCTGCGCCTCGCGCCTGAGGACATCTTCCACGCGGTGGCTCAGGTGCACCAGCGCTGCAGCGGCGGCTACGCGGTGGTCGCGATGATCGTGGGCTACGGGGTGCTCGCGTTCCGCGATCCGCTGGGCATCCGCCCGGTGTGCTTCGGGCGGCGCGACGGCGCCGACGGCCCGGAGTACATGGTGGCTTCGGAGAGCGTGGCGCTCGACGCGCTGGGCTTCGAGCTGATCCGTGACCTCGTCCCCGGCGAGGCGGTGTACATCGACGGCTACTCTCGCCTGCACCTCGAGCAGTGCGCGCCGGAGCACGATCACGCGCCGTGCATCTTCGAGTTCGTGTACCTCGCGCGGCCGGACTCCATCATCGACAACGTGTCCGTCTACAAGGCGCGTCTGCGCATGGGCGAGCACCTCGCGGAGAAGATCCTGCGCGAGTGGCCGGACCACGACATCGACGTGGTGATCCCCATCCCGGACACCAGCCGCACCGCGGCGCTGCCGCTCGCGTACAACCTCGGCGTCAAGTACCGCGAGGGCTTCATCAAGAACCGCTACATCGGGCGAACCTTCATCATGCCGGGGCAGACCGAGCGCAAGAAGTCGGTGCGCCAGAAGCTCAACGCGATCGGGCTCGAGTTCGAGGGCAAGAACGTCCTGCTCGTGGACGACTCCATCGTGCGCGGCACCACGTCGCAGCAGATCATCGAGATGGCGCGCGAGGCCGGCGCGCGCAACGTGTACTTCGCGTCCGCGGCGCCGCCGGTGCGCTACCAGAACGTGTACGGCATCGACATGCCGGTGGCGGGCGAGCTGGTGGCGCACAACCGCACGGAGGAGCAGGTGGCGCGCGAGATCGGCGCCGACCGGCTCATCTACCAGAGCGTGGAGGATCTCATCGAGTCGGTGCGCCGCGGCAACCCCGGGGTGTCGCGCTTCGACCTGTCGTGCTTCACCGGCGACTACGTCACCGGCGGCGTGTCCACCGACTATCTCGAGCGCATCGCGGAGCAGCGCAACGACGACGCCAAGGAGCGCCAGAAGCTCGCGATGTGAGCGCCGCCGTCGCGGGCCCCTGTTGACACCGCGCCGCCGGCCTCCTACCTTTACCTGACAGCGCCGATTTGATCCGTCAGCTTGCGGGCGCTTTATAAATACGGCTAAAGCGAGGCAGAACCTGCCTTGGCTTCCGCTGACGGCGGGTTTTTTTTTGCCCGCGCGGCGCGCGGGCGGGAGCTGTCAGATGAGTACACGCAGGGTGATGCCGGCGGACGCCGGCCCGGCGACCCGGGCGGTGCGCGCCGGCCAGGAGCGCACCCACGAGGGGGAGCACAACGACCCCATCTTCACGACCTCGAGCTTCGTGTTCGACAGCGCGGCGCAGGCCGCGGCGCGCTTCTCGGAGACCGAGCCGGGCAACGTCTACTCACGCTTCACGAATCCCACGGTGCGCGCGTTCGAGCAGCGTCTCGCGGCGATGGAGGGCGCGCGGCACGGCGTCGCGACGGGCTCCGGCATGGGCGCGATCCTGACCACCTGCCTCGCGCTGCTGCGCGCCGGGGATCACGTGGTGGCCGCGGACAGCCTGTTCGGCTCGACCCTCGGGCTGTTCCGCAACGTGCTGGGCCGCTTCGGCGTGGAGACCGATTTCGTACCGGTCGCCGACGTCGACGCGTGGCGGGCCGCGGTCCGCCCGCACACGCGGCTGCTGTTCGTGGAGACACCCACCAACCCGCTGGCCGAGGTCGCGGACATCGCGGCCCTCTCGGCGCTCGCGCGGGACCACGATGCGCTGCTCGCGGTGGACAACTGCTACTGCACGCCGGCGCTGCAGCGCCCGCTGGAATTCGGCGCGCACGTGGTGATCCACTCGGGCACGAAGTATCTGGACGGCCAGGGCCGCTGCGTGGGCGGCGCGGTGATCACCGACGACGACAAGGTGCGCGACGCGGTCTACGGCCTCGTGCGCACCGGCGGCACCAGCCTGAGCCCGTTCAACGCGTGGGTGTTCCTGAAGGGGCTGGAGACGCTGTCGCTGCGCATGCGCGCGCACTGCGAGGCCGCGTTGGACCTCGCGCGCTGGCTGGCCGTGCAGCCTCGCGTCACCCGGGTGCACTACCCGGGGCTCGAGCAGCACCCGCAGCACGCGCTGGCGGCGCGCCAGCAGTCCGGCTTCGGCGGCATCGTGGCCTTCGAGATCGACGGCGGGCGGGAGCAGGCCTTCGCGTTCATCGACGCGACGCAGTGGCTGTCCATCACCGCGAACTTCGGCGACGCGAAGAGCACGATCACGCACCCGGCGAGCACCACCCACGGCCGGCTGAGCGCCGCGGAGCGCGAGGAGGCCGGGGTGCGGGAGAACCTGATCCGGGTCTCGGTGGGGCTCGAGGACGTGGACGACATCCGCGCCGAGCTCGCCCGCGGCCTGGAAGCCGCCGCTGCGACCGGACGGCTGCGGCCGGCCGCGAACGGATGACCGCGCCCGGCGCGGCCACGGTGCGCGCCGCGATGCTCGCGGCGCACCGGGCGGCGCTCGACGCGGTCGGTGGGCGGCAGGCGGTGCGCCGCCACCTCGCCGCGCTGCCCGGCGACGCACGGCCGACCCACGCGGCGGCCGTCGGCAAGGCGGCCGCCGACATGATGGCGGGTGCGCTGGACGCCGTCGGCGGCGGCGTCGACGCGGCGCTGGTGATCACCAAGCACGGGCACGCAGGCGCGCTTGCAGAGCACGCGGCGCGTGTGCGCGTGCTCGAGAGCTCGCACCCGGTGCCGGACGCGAGCTGTCTCGCCGCCGGCGCGGCGCTGTGGGACTTCGTGGCCGACGCGCCACGCGACGCGCGCTTCCTGGTGATGGTCTCGGGCGGCGCGTCGGCGCTGATGGAGCACCTCGCGCCGGGGCTGGACGGCGACTTCCTCGCGCGGGTCAACGGCTGGCTGCTGGCGTCGGGACTGTCCATCGGCCCGATGAACCGGGTACGCAAGCGCCTGTCGCGGATCAAGGGCGGGCGCCTCGCGCTGGCCCTGGATCATCGCGAGGCGCTGTGCCTGATGATCTCCGACGTGCCCGGGGACGACCCGAAGGTGATCGGCTCCGGGCCGCTGGTGCCGCACGAGCCCGCGGACATCGAGGTCGCGGACCTGGACCTCCCGCAGTGGCTGGCGCACGCGTGCGCCGATCCTCCCCCGCTCGCGCCGCCGTCCGCGTTCGACCGGGTGCTGGGCGAGGTGGTCGCGCACCCCGCGCTCGCGCGTGAGGCGGCCGCGGCGGCGCTCCGCGCGCACGACCTGCCGGTGCGCGAGCACGCGGTGCTGCTGGAGGGGGACGCAGCCGAGACCGGGGAGCACGTGGTGCGCATCGCGCGTGCCGAGCCCGGCACGGTGCAGCTCTGGAGCAGCGAGACCACGGTGCGGCTGCCGCCGTCGCCGGGCCGCGGAGGGCGCTGCCAGAGCCTGGCGCTCGCCGCCGCGCTGGCGCTGGCGCACGGTGATGCGGGCGTGGTGCTGGCCGCCGGCACGGACGGCACCGACGGCCCCGGCGAGGACGCTGGCGCGGTGGTCGATTCCGCAACGCTGGCGCGCGGGCGCGACGCCGGGCGCGACGCCCGCCGCGACCTCGATGCCGCCGATGCGGGCAGCTTCCTGGACGCGAGCGGCGACCTGCTGCGCACCGGGCCCACCGGCACCAACGTGATGGACCTGCTGATGGCCTGGTCGCCGCCGGCCGGCTGAGCCGGCAACGGGATCGCCGCGCCCGGGGCGGCGCGTCCCGGGTCCACGGGACGCGCGCGGGCGTCGGATATACTTCACGGCCCTCCGCGGCCCGGGAAGCGTTCCGATGACCACGATCAAGCAGGACGACCTCATCGCCAGCGTCGCCGACGCGCTGCAGTTCATCTCGTACTACCACCCGCTGGACTACATCCGCGCGGTGGGCGAGGCGTGGGAGCGCGAGC
>CBDUCN010000002.1:0-56727 GCA_965365655.1 uncultured Gammaproteobacteria bacterium
ACCACGCCCATCGCCGCGAGTGCGCGTGCGCGCCGCGAGCGCGGCGTCACGGCGGATCGTCCACCCGCACGCCGGCGCGCCGGGCCAGGCGGCGCTGGCGCACGTGCAGCAGCGTCATGACCAGCCCCGATGCGGCGTAGCCGAGAAAGCCGAGGAACAGCATCAGCGGCGGGTCGGTCGAGATCAGGATCAGCACCAGCACCACCACCAGGATGCTGACGAACGGCACCCGCCCGCGGAGGTCGAAGGTCTTGAAGCTGTAGAAGCGGAAGTTGCTGACCATGAAGATCGCGGTGATCAGCGTGATTCCCATGGTCACCGGGCGCAGGTCCTCGCCGCTCAGCCCGTTGTCGGTCGCGAACCACACGAGCCCGGCGACGACGGCGGCCGCCGCGGGGCACGGCAGGCCCTGGAAGTAACGCTTGTCGGCGCTGCCGAGCTGCGTGTTGAAGCGCGCCAGGCGCAGCGCCGTCGCGGCGGCGTAGAAGAAGGCCGCCAGCCAGCCGAGCTTGCCCAGCCCCTGCAGCGACCACTCGTAGGCCACCAGCGCCGGCGCGAGGCCGAACGCGATCACGTCGGAAAGGCTGTCGTACTCCGCCCCGAACGCGCTCTGGGTATTCGTCATGCGCGCGATCCGCCCGTCCGCGCCGTCGAGGATCATGGCCACGAAGATGGCCACCGACGCCGTCTCGAAGCGCCCGTTCATCGCGGCCACGATCGCGTGGAAGCCGGCGAACAGGGCGGCGGTGGTGAACAGGTTCGGCAGCAGGTAGATGCCGCGCCGTCGCGGCTTGACCGCCGGCCCGGTGGGCTCTGTGCTCATTCGCGCTCCGCGTTGCGTCGCTCGCCGGCGTGCCGGGGCGCCTCATGATAATCGCCGCGCCGCAGCGCGGCGACGCCGGGCGCGCGGCCCCGCGGCGGCCGATGCGTCAGCCGTGCACCAGCCGGGCGAGCACGCTCTCTCCGGCAAGCACCTCGTCGCCCACCGCGACGGTCGCGGCGGAGCCGGCCGGCACCAGCACGTCGGCCACGCTCGCGAAGTAGAAGAAGCCGCTGCGCGCGCCCTGCCCCGCGCGCTCCCCGGGCGCGTGGTCGAAGCGCGCGCGAGACAGCGGCCAGTGCGAGCTGACCGCGTACACCACGTCATCGCCTTCGTCGGTGCGCAGCCACTGCCCGTAGCAGTCGGGCGACTCGTCGGGTGCGCAGGTGCGCTGTGCGCCGCCGAAGGAGCCGCGCCGCGCGTAGATGTCCATGATGCGCCCCTCGGTGGGGCTGCGCAGCGGCACGATCCCGGGAAAGCCCAGGCGGATCCGCACCCTGACCGCGGGACGCTGCAGCCACGGGTCCGGCTCCTCGCCCACCAGCACCACGCGCCCCGTGACCGGCGCCAGCACGCCCAGCGGATCCGCCGGCACCGGCGGGCGGTGCTCCCAGTAGAGCGCGCACAGCCACGCCGCGATCAGCCACAGCGGCGACGCGGCGAGCCATCCCACCGCGCCGCTGACCACCATCGCCGCCAGGCCGGCGGCGCCGATGGGGCCCAGGCCCTCGCGCAGGATCACCCGCCAGCGCCGGGTGCGGTGGAGCGGAGCGCCGTCAGTTCTTGCTGCGGTCCACCAGCTTGTTGGCCTGGATCCAGGGCATCATCGCGCGCAGCCGCGCCCCGACCTTCTCGACGGAATGCTCCTGGCTGATGCGCCGCATCGCCTTGAGCTTCGGCGTCCCGGCCTGGTTCTCGAGGATGAACTCCTCCGCGAAGCGCCCCGTCTGGATCTCGTTCAGCACCCGCTTCATCTCCGCGCGCGTCTCGTCGGTGATGATTCGCGGGCCACGGCTGAAATCGCCGTACTCGGCGGTGTTCGACACCGAGTAGCGCATGTTCGCGATGCCGCCCTCGTAGATCAGGTCCACGATCAGCTTCACCTCGTGCAGGCACTCGAAGTAGGCCATCTCGGGGGCGTAGCCGGCGTCCACCAGGGTCTCGTAGCCGGCCTGGATGAGGGCGCTCAGACCGCCGCACAGCACGACCTGCTCGCCGAACAGGTCGGTCTCCGTCTCCTCCTTGAACGTGGTCTCGATGATGCCGGCGCGCCCGCCGCCGATCGCCGACGCGTAGGACAGCGCGAGGTTCTTCGCGCCGCCGCTCGCGTCCTGGGCCACCGCGATCAGCATCGGCACGCCGCCGCCGGCCGCGTAGGTGGAGCGCACGGTGTGCCCCGGCGCCTTCGGCGCGACCATCACGACGTCGAGATCCTTGCGCGGCTCCACCTGCTGGAAGTGGATGTTGAAGCCGTGCGCGAACGCGAGCGTCGCGCCCTCGGGAATGTTCGGGAGGATCTCCTCGCGGTAGATGCGCGCCTGGTGCTCGTCGGGGGTGAGCACCATCACCACGTCGGCGCCGGCGGAGGCCTCCTGCACGCTCTTCACGGTCAGCCCGGCCGTCTCGGCCTTGGCGACGGAGCCGGAGCCCTCGCGCAGCCCCACCACCACGTCCACACCCGAATCCTTGAGGTTGTTCGCGTGCGCATGGCCCTGGGAGCCGTAGCCGATGACGGCCACCTTGCGGCTCTGCACGAGCGCGAGGTCGGCGTCCTTGTCGTAGTAGATGTTCATCGTCATGGTGTTCACCCGGTGTGTGTGGTTGTCGTTGATGCAGACGCCGGCGCGCGGAGCAGGCACGCGCGGGCGGGCGCCGGAAGACCGCCGCGAGGCGGCCGCCCGGACGTGCGCGTGGCTAGAGCCTGAGCGCGCGATCCCCCCGCGCGATGCCGATCGAGCCCGAGCGCACGACCTCGACGATCAGGCGATTGTCGATGGCGCCGATGAAGGCGTCGAGCTTGTCGCTGTTGCCCGTCACCTCGATCACGTAGGTCGTGGCCGTCACGTCCAGGATGCGGCCGCGGAAGATGTCCGTGGTGCGCTTGATCTCCTCGCGCGCCTCGCCGGTGGCGCGCAGCTTGATCACCATCATCTCGCGCTCGACGTGCGGCCCCTCGGTGAGCTCGACGAGCTTGATCACGTCGACGAGCTTGTTGAGCTGTTTCGTGATCTGCTCCAGCACGTCGCTGGAGCCCGAGGTCTCGATGGTCATGCGCGAGACGCTCGCGTCCTCGGTGGGCGCGACGCTCAGGCTCTCGATGTTGTAGCCACGCGCGGAGAACAGCCCCGCGACGCGCGACAGCGCGCCGGGCTCGTTCTCGAGCAGGAGGGAAATGATGTGCCGCATCGCGGTTGGGCCCGTGAGGTGTGATGGTCAGGCGGGGTGGTGAGAGCGCAGCCGCGCTCAGGCCAGCTCGCGGTTCTTGCACAGATCCGACAGCAGCATCTCGTTGTGCCCCTTGCCGGTCATCATCATCGGGTACACGTTCTCCGTGGGGTCGGTGGCGAAATCCATGAACACCAGCCTGTCCCGGAGCGCGAACGCTTCCTTCAGCGCGCCCTCCACGTCGCCCGGCTTCTCGATGCGCATGCCCACGTGGCCGAAGCTCTCGGTGAGCTTCGCGAAATCCGGCAGCGAGTCCAGGTACGAGTGCGACTCGCGGCTCTCGTACATGAACTCCTGCCACTGGCGCACCATGCCCAGGTAGCCGTTGTTCAGGTTCACCACCTTGACCGGCAGCCCGTACTGCTTGGCGGTCGACAGCTCCTGGATGCACATCACGATGCTGCCCTCGCCGGTGACGCAGGCGACCTGCGCATCCGGGTAGGCGAACTGCACCCCCATCGCCGCCGGCAGGCCGAAGCCCATCGTCCCGAGGCCGCCGGAGTTGATCCAGCGCCGCGGCTTGTCGAACGGGTAGAACTGCGCGGCCCACATCTGGTGCTGGCCGACGTCGGAGGTCACGAACGCATCGCCGCCGGTGACCTCGTACAGCTTCTGCACGACGTACTGGGGCTTGATGCGCTCGTCCGACCACTGGTACTGGAGGCAGTCGAGCTTGCGCCACTCGTCGATCTGCTGCCACCACTCCTCCAGCGCCTGCGCATCGGGCCGGCGCTCGTCCTCGGCCAGCATCGCGTTCAGGTCGCGCAGCACCGTGCTCACCGGGCCCACGATGGGCACGTGCACCTTCACGGTCTTCGCGATGGAGGCAGGGTCGATGTCGATGTGCACGATCTTCGCGCCGGGGCAGAACTTCTTGACCTCGCCGACGACCCGGTCGTCGAAGCGCGCGCCGATGGCCAGCAGCACGTCGCAGTGGTGCATCGCCATGTTCGCCTCGTAGGTGCCGTGCATGCCGAGCATGCCGACGAACTGACGATCGGTGGCGGGGTACGCGCCGAGGCCCATCAGCGTGTTCGTGACCGGGAAACCCAGCGCCCGCACCAGCCGCGTGAGCTCGTCCGACGCGTTGTCCAGCACCACGCCGCCGCCGGAGTAGACCATCGGGCGGCGGGCCGAGAGGACCAGGTCCAGCGCCTTCTTCATCTGCCCGGTGTGGCCGCGGGTCACCGGGTTGTAGGAGCGCATGCGCACCTCGCCGGGGTGCTCGTACGGGATCTTCACGTCCGGCGCCGTGACGTCCTTCGGGATGTCGATCACGACCGGTCCCGGGCGCCCGGAGGTCGCGACGTAGAAGGCCTTCTTCAGCATCTCCGCGAGGTCGCGCACGTCCTTCACCAGGAAGTTGTGCTTCACGCAGGGACGGGTGATCCCGACGCAGTCCACCTCCTGGAACGCATCGCTGCCGATGGCCTGGGTGGGCACCTGGCCGGTGATCACGACCATCGGGATGGAGTCCATGTACGCGGTGGCGATGCCGGTCACGACGTTCGTCGCGCCGGGCCCGGAGGTGACCAGCACGACGCCCGGCTTGCCGGTGGCCCGGGCGTAGCCGTCGGCCATGTGGCTGGCGCCCTGCTCGTGGCGCACCAGGATGTGCTTGATGTCGTCCTGCGCGTACAGGGCGTCGTAGATGTGGAGCACCGCGCCGCCCGGGTAGCCGAAGATGTACTCGACCCCCTCGTCCTTGAGGAACTGCACGATGATCTCGGCGCCGGAGAGCTGCTGCATGGCCTGGGTGTCCTGAGGAATCCCGAGCGTCGGCGCTGCCGCCCCGCCGCCCGTAAGCCGTCGCGGGGCGCGACCGACCCAAACGGCCAAATTACCCAATTGTGTTCAAACCGGTCAAGGAAAGGATCCGGACGTGTTTGCCGACGGCCGCGGGGTGCGTGGCGGCACGCCGACGTGCACGCCGCGGCTGACCGGCCCGGGCCCCCACGCTATAGTCTTGACGTCGAGTCCGGGAGAGATACCGCGCATGTACCGACTGCCCGTCATCGTGGCGCTGCTGGCCTTTGCCGTCGCGGCGCCCGCAAAGCTCTACAAGTGGGTGGACGAGGACGGCAACGTCACGTACTCCGAGCGCAAGCCCCCGGACAGGAAGGCCGAGGAAGTGAAGCTGATCGGCGTTCCCGAGGTCACGCCCGAGCAGGCGCGCGAGCGCCTCGACGCGCTCTCCGACAAGGCCGAGACCCTGCGCAAGGACCGCACGTTCAAGGAGAACTACGCGACCGAGAGCGCCGAGCGCGAGGCGCGCCTGAAGGAGAACTGCGAGACGGCGCGCCAGAACCTGCGCGTGCTCGAGACCGCGTCGCGCGTCAAGGCGGACGACGGCAGCTTCATCGACGATGCCCAGCGCGAGGCGCAGATGGAGTACACGCGCCAGCAGATCCAGGACAACTGCAACTGAATCCGCCCGGCTGACCTCCCCGCGACCCGCGGCGCACGGCGGGACCTTCCCCCTTTCCCGACGCCGGAGCTTCCAGCACCCATGCGCGTTTCCGACACGCTGCTCGCCACCATCAAGGAGACCCCGGCCGACGCCGAGATCGTCAGCCACCGCCTCATGCTGCGCGCCGGGCTCGTGCGCCAGCTCGCGTCCGGCCTCTACAGCTGGCTGCCGCTCGGCTGGCGCGTCGTGCGCCGCGTGGAGCGGATCGTGCGCGAGGAGATGGACCGCGCCGGCGCCCTGGAGATGATCATGCCGGGCGTGCAGCCGGCCGAGCTGTGGCAGGAGAGCCGGCGCTGGGACGAGTACGGCCCGGAGCTGCTGCGGTTGAAGGACCGCCACGAGCGCGACTTCTGCCTGGGACCGACCCACGAGGAGGTGATCACGGACCTCGCCCGGCGCGAGATCCGCAGCTACCGCCAGCTTCCGGTCAACCTGTACCAGATCCAGACCAAGTTCCGCGACGAGGTGCGCCCGCGCTTCGGCGTGATGCGCGCGCGCGAGTTCATCATGAAGGACGCGTACTCGTTCGACCTCGATCAGGCGGGCCTGCAGCGCAGCTACGAGCGAATGCACGACGCGTACGTGCGGGTGTTCCGGCGCACCGGGCTGGACTTCCGGGTCGTGGACGCCGACTCCGGGGCCATCGGCGGCGCCCGATCGCAGGAGTTCCACGTGCTCGCGGAATCCGGCGAGGACGCGATCGCGTTCAGCGCGGACGGCTTCGCCGCCAACGTGGAGCTGGTGCCCTGCCCCGCTCCGGACACGCCGCGCGCCGCCCCCGGCGCGACCATGACGACGGTGGCCACTCCCGGCGTGCACACGATGCAGGAGCTGGCGGCCTTCCTCGACGTGCCGCTGGAGCGCACGCTGAAGACGCTGCTGGTCGAGGGCGACGGCGGTTCGCTGGTCGCGCTGTGCCTGCGCGGCGACCACGAGCTGAACGCCGTGAAGGCGCTGGCGGTGGACGGCGTGGCGACGCCGCTGCGTCTCGCGAGCGCGGAGCGGGTGCGCGAGGTCTGCGGCTGCGCGCCGGGCTCGGTGGGCCCCGCCGGCCTGGAGGTGGCGGTGGTGGCCGATGCCAGCGCCGCGGCGCTCGCGGACTTCGTGTGCGGAGCGAACCGCGAGGAGCACCACCTGACGGGCGTGAACTGGGGCCGTGACCTCCCCGAGCCGCGCGTCGCGGATCTGCGCAGCGCCCGCGAGGGCGACCCGGCGCCGGACGGCAGCGGGCCGATCAGCATCGCGCGCGGCATCGAGGTCGGACACATCTTCCAGCTCGGCACCAAGTACAGCGAGGCCATGCACGCGATGGTGCAGGACGAGCAGGGCAAGGCGGTGCCCCTGGTGATGGGCTGCTACGGCATCGGCGTGACCCGCGTGGTGGCCGCCGCGATCGAGCAGAACCACGACGACGACGGGATCATCTGGCCGACCGCCATCGCCCCCTACCAGGTGGCCCTGCTGCCGATGAACATGCACAAGTCCGAGCGGCTGCGCGAGGCCGTGGACGCCGTGCACGCCGCGCTCGAGGCCGAGGGGCTGGAAGTGCTGCTCGACGATCGCCCCGTCCGCCCGGGCGTGATGTTCGCGGACGCCGACCTGCTCGGCATTCCGCACCGGGTCGTGATGGGCGAGCGCGGCCTGGACGCCGGCACCGTGGAATACCGCACCCGCCGCGAGCGTGACGCCGAGGCCCTGCCCATCGGCGAAGCGCCCTCCCTGGTGGCGGCGCGGGTGCGCGAGGAGCTGGCAGCCGGCGATCCGTGAAGGGGTCGCGCGACGCCTGCCGCGGCCGGCGACCGGCCGCCGCCGCCACGACCCGCACGGTGGCGGTCGGCACCGCGGTGGCCGCGATGATCGCCGCCGCGACGGCCGGCGCCGCCACTGTCGAGCGTCCCGACGAGCAGCTGCGCAGCCTGCTGCGCGAGGCCATCGCCGAGGCCGACAGCTTCGACGACCGCTTCGACGCGGAGGTGTGGCTCACCGACATGGCGGGCCGGCTGGGCGACACCGTGCCGGATGCCGGCGAGCGGGTGGACATCCTGCGCCACGTGCACCGCGAGGCGAACCGGGCCGGCCTCGAGCCGGAGCTGGTGCTCGCGGTCATCCACGTCGAGAGCAACTTCGACCGCTTCGCGATCTCGAGCGCCGGCGCGCGCGGCCTGATGCAGATCATGCCGTTCTGGCTGCACGAGATCGGGCGCCCGGACGACAACCTGTTCCAGATCGAGACCAACCTGCGCTTCGGCTGCACGATCCTGCGCTACTACCTGGACCGCGAGCGGGGCAACCTGGACCGGGCGCTCGCGCGCTACAACGGCAGCCTCGGCAAGAACTGGTATCCGCGGCGGGTGAAGCGCGCGTGGCAGCGACGGTGGTTCGCGCAGTGACGCGCGGCGCCGGACCCGACGTTCACCCGGTGCTGAAGCCCGCCGCAGGCACCTCCGCGTCGCCGGCATCCTCCACCGCGTCCACGCGCGCCAGGCGCGGGCCGTCCGCGAGCCAGGCCCGCAGCGCCGCCACGGCCTGCGCGGGCCCGCCGGCCACCACCTCCACACGGCCGTCGGCGAGGTTGCGCGCGTAGCCGTCGAGACCGAGGCCGACGGCCTTGCGGCGCGTGGCCGCACGGAAGCCCACCCGCTGCACGCGCCCGCTCACGAGGAAACGACGGCCGCGTCGCGCGGGCCCCGATTCTGCTTCGCCGCTCACCTGACTCGTATTCGCTTGTTTCCCCCGGCGGCATGGTCACACAATGCCGCGAGCTCTGAAAAGGCGGGTGCACGAGGCCCCGCGCATCGAGTCTGACCTGGTGTTCCGGATCCTGCCGCACTCCCGACGTCGTTCCGATACCCGTGCAAGGACGCACGCCGCGCGCCGTGGAGCCCGCGACCCGGGTCCTGCGCGCGGCGCGCACGGGCCGCGGACGCGCCCGGTTGTCGGGCGCCGACGTCCGGCGCCGGCCGTCTAGCGAGCGGCGATGGCGATCAAGCTCAGCCTGCCCCGCGTGGACGATGCGCCGGACCCCGACGTCGAGACGCGCAGCGTGTTCGTCGAGGAGTGGGTGGAAGGGCTCGCGTACGCGAATCCCCCCGCGCTGCTCGATCAGACGCTGCACAGCGTGGAACGGCTCAACCGCCAGCCGCTGAAGACGTCGCTGCGCCTGGACCTGCTGGACCTGCACGTGCGGCCCTACGCGTTCGCGCTGGACTTCAGGCGCAACCAGCAGCCCGCCGGCACGGCCACGGCCCTCGCGCGCCAGCGCGCGGTGTCGCGACGGCTGCGGCTGTGCGCGCTGGCCCTGGCGCTCGGCTACAAGCTGGCGCTCTCGGAGCTGAGCGCACGGCACGCGCCGTTGCCCGCTGGGCGCGCGACGCGCGTCGCGCTGCAGCGCGCGGTGCTGTTCTCCTCTCTCGCGCTGCTGCACTGCTACGACGAGTACCGACCCACCCTGGGGCGGCTATGGCTGGAGATCGTGGCGCTGTACAAGGTCGCGGCGCGCTCGCAGATGGACGCCGGGCCGGCACCCTGCGCGGTGGACGACGAGCTGTTCTCGCAGTCCACGGCGACATGCTTCAAGCGGCTGTGCCTGACCAGCCTGGTGGACCCCTACCACCTGGCCTACGGAGAGCTGTGGCTGGTCTACCAGGCCTTCGGGGCCTACGCCGATCTCGCCGAGGTGCGTGACGTCGCGCCGGCGCGGCGGCCCGCCGGGCTGTTCGTGATCGATCCGGCGGTGGACGCACGGCCCACGCCGCTCGCGCAGGCGCCCGCGACGCCGGGCCGTCACTGCCGCCTGCTCGACGCGAACCCGGTGCTGGACGCGCTGCGCGAGCGCCACAAGGCCGGCGATCCCGACGATCCCCTCGCGAGCCACGTGCTCGCGGCGATGATGCGCGCCCTCGGGCTGCCGCCGAAGCGCCACACCCCGCGCGAGAACAGCGATGGCCAGGTCAAGGTCGCGGCGGGCCTGAGCACGGTGCATCACTTCCTGGGCGGCGGCGACGCGCCGCGTCCCGCGGAGGACGATGACATCGAGGTCGGCGCGGTGCAGGGCACCGCAGAGCGCTACCACGCGTCGTACCGGCACGAGCCGTGGCGGCTGGTCGACGAGGGCCCGGGCGGCGTCGGCATCCTGCGCCGCGAGCGCCCCCGGCACCCCGTGGGAGTCGGCGAGCTGGTGGGGCTGCAGTTCCCGCTGCGCGGCGACGCCGACGACGAGTGGAGCCTGGGCGTCGTGCGCTGGCTCAACGTCGGGCAGGACGAGGATCACCAGGCGGGGATACAGGTGCTCGCGGAGTCGGCGACGCCGGTCATGTGCTACTCGGAAGGGGTATCGGAGACCATCACCCGCATCCCGCGCCCGGCGCTCGCCGTTCCGTGCCTCGACGGCCGCCACGGCAGCACGCTGATCACGCCGCGCGGCCTGTTCACCCGCGGCAACACGGTGCGCGTGATCACCGACGACGGCAGCAGCCTGGTGCAGGCGCTCGCGTTGAGCGAGAGCACCGCGGCCTTCGATCGCTTCAGCTACCGGATTCTCGACGCCGACTGAGAGCCCGTCTGCCGCTCGCGGCGCGGCGCGAGGTGGTCGCAGCGCGTCGCGCAGGCATCGCGCGCGCTCAGAGCCCGTGGATCTTCCGGGCGCGCTCGCGAGCGGGCCGTGCGACGAGCGTGACGAGGCGCCTGGCGTGAAGACGACGGAGCCCGGTGAGCCGGATGACTGCGCTCTTCACGTCAGGCAACGCCGCCGCAGCCGCCGCACCGCACGCGAGCGGAGGTTCCGGAGGCTCTTCAGCGCAGCAGCGCCTCGGCGCGCTCGGCGATGGCCAGCGCGCGCGGCGTGTCGCCGTCACGGGACACGTTCCGCGCCTGGCGCAGCAACTCCTGCGCTCCCTGCCACGGACGCCCGGCCTCGCGCGCCGCCGCGATGCCCGCCTCCACGGCCGTGATGCGGGCCGCCAGCTCGCGCGCCAGGATCGCGGCCTCGCGCGCCATGTCGGCGCGCGCCCGCGCGCGGTCGTACTGCCCGGCGCGCAGCGCCGCCGACGCCTCCTGCAGCGCGCCGTCGGCGCGCGCCATCGCCATCGGAGCCAGCTCGGGAGCGTTGGCCTCGCGCGCCGCGTCGAGCGCACGGCGCGCGTCACTCATCTCCTGCGACGGCACCGCGGCGCAGCCGGCGAGCAGCACGCACGCCAGCATGCACGCCCACGCGGGGGGCGCGGCAGCGTGGCGGCCAGTAGCGTCGGACGGCATGGCGAATTTCGGTGCGTGGCGGGACGGGCGCCCTGACGCTAGCACCGGCGATCAGAGGGCGTCAAACCGCGGCCGCGGCGGTACCATCGATGCGGCCGGTCCGCCGTTGCGGACGGGGCGGCGCGACGCACGTCACCGCGCGCTGGTCCCCGCATCCGGCGCGCCACGCACCGCGGCGAGCGAGGGCGCCGCACAACGACCCGGAGGCGCCGCGATGGACATCCCGCGCAGCACACGATGAGCGACGACACCGAGATCCTGGTCCTGTTCTACAGCACGCACGGCGCCACCGAGACGATGGCGCGGCAGGTCGCGCGCGGGGTCGACGAGGTTCCGGGCGCGGCAGCGACACTGCGCACGGTGCCGCGGGTGAGCGCGACGGTGGAAGAGCGCGACCCGCCGGTGCCCGCACGCGGCGCGCCGTACGCGGAGGTGGCCGATCTGCGCCGCTGCGGCGGCCTCGTGATGGGCTCGCCGACCCGCTTCGGCAACATGGCGGCGCCGCTCAAGTACTTCCTGGACGGCACCGCATCGGAGTGGGCCTCCGGCGCGCTGTGCGGCAAGCCGGCCGGCGTGTTCACGTCCACGTCCAGCCTGCACGGCGGTCAGGAGACCACCCTGCTCAGCATGATGCTGCCGCTGCTGCACCACGGCATGGTGATCGCCGGACTGCCCTACAGCGAGCCGGAGCTGCTCGCCACCACCAGCGGCGGCACGCCCTACGGGCCGTCGCATCTCGCCGGTGCCGCGAGCGACCGGGCCGTGGACGATCGCGAGCAGGCGCTGTGCCGCGCGCTGGGCGCCCGCATCGCCCGCCTCGCCCTCGCACTGCGCACCGGCGCACGCTGAATCACCGTGCGCGGTCGCACATCACGCGCGCGGCGTGCAGCCACGCCGCGCGACCTCAGTCCGCGCGCGCCTGCCCCAGGTATTCGCGCACCAGCGCGGCGGTGACCCGGCGCTGGGTCGCCAGCGCGTAGCGGTCCAGCTCGTCGAGCAGCGCGACCAGCCGCGCCAGGTCGCGGGGCTGGCGCGCGAGGATGTACGCGACCGCGTCCTCCGTCAGCGCGAGACCACGCTCCCCGGCCTGCGCGCGCAGGACGGCCGCGCGGTGCGTGTCGTCCGGCGCGCTCAGGCGCAGCGCCAGCGCCGCGGCGAGCCGCGAGCCCAGGTCCGCCAGCGAGAACGCCGCGGGACCGCGGCGGGCGGAGAACACCAGCCGCGCACCCGCCGCATCGGCCTCGTTGTAGAGGCGGAACAGGGCCCGCTCCCAGGCCGCGTCGCCGGCCACGCGGTCGACGTCGTCCACGCACAGCAGGTGCGCGCTCTCCATGCCGTGCAGCAGCGCCGGGCCGATGCCCTCGGGCGCGGCCAGCGGCAGGTAGGCCACGCGCTGGCCGCGCTCGGCCGCGCGCGCGCAGCAACCCTGGAGCAGGTGCGTCTTGCCGGTGCCGGCGGCGCCCAGCAGCAGCACGTGACCGCCCAGCGCGCCCGAGACCAGCGCGTCCAGCGCATCCAGGACGCGGCCGTCCCGGCCGGGCACGAAGTTGTCGAGCCGGCGGGAGGGATTGAGGCGTACCCCCAGCGGCAGCTGGCGGGCGGGGCCGGCCCCGCCGCGTGCCGTCACGGCAGCAGGCGGAAACGCAGCGCACCGTCCTGCGACGGCGCCTCCTCGGCCAGCACGCCGCCGAACGAGGCGACCCGCCGCAGCCCCTCCGCGCCGCCGCGCACCTGCATGCGGAACGCCAGCCGATCGCTCCACGCGCCGCTCAGGCGCAGGCCGCTGATCGCGTCCAGCCCGCCGAGGTAGTCCAGCGCACGCGCGTAATCGTCCAGGTTGCGCACGCCGAGCACCTCCACGGCGACGTCGGTACCGGAGCCCTCGGCGTCCGCGACCGCGTAGCGGGCGGCGAGCACGTCGGTGGCGGCGTCGATGGCGCCGGCCGCGGTGTCCGCGGGGCTGAGCCCACGGCTCTCGAAGAAATGGATCTCGCCGGCCTCGTGCAGGCGCCAGCGCGCGTCCCACGTCCCGGTGCCGGTGGACTCCACCCGCCCCACGAGGGTCGCCCCGGGCGCGTAGCGCGCCGACACCGCCGCGACCTCCTGCGGGCCCAGGTCCCACAGCGCGCCGGCGCTCACCCGCACGCGGTCCTCGAGGTCAAGCAACGGAAAGGAGAGCGCGAGCCCGCGCTCCCACGCGCGGCGTGCGAGGGCCGCCGCGACGCCGCTGCCGTCGTCCGGCGCCACCAGCCCGAGCCCGTCGGCACCGGCGACCTCCACCCAGGCCAGCAGGCCGGGGCGCTGCGCGCCCCAGCGCGGCAGGCCCGCGTCCGACATCAGCTGATCCACCGCCGCCGCATCGAAACGCGCCCACAGCGCCTGCGCAAGCTCCGCGTCCGGCGTGTCCTTGTAGCTGAACTGCTGCAGGAAGCGCTCCGGCTCGTCCGCGGCCGCATCCACCACCGGCCCGCCCGGAGCCTGCAGGCCGCTGAGCTTGGACAGCACCTGGCGCAGCGCCGCCCCGAGCGCGGTCACGCGCTCCGCGGGGTCGCGGCCACTGACCGGCACCTGGCCCTCGTACAGCCCCGCGACCTGCTCCGCGTGCGCGGCGCCCGGCGCGACGACGGCGAGCAGCACGAGGACGAGGACGGCGGCGGGCGTTCGCGTGGGCGGGCGGATCATGCGGGCGATGGCGGCGGGCGACGGATGGACCGGCCGCGAAGCGTACCCGAATCCCGCCGCGCGGTGCGGCTGCCGGCCCGCCGCGAATCCGTGCATCGGGCTTGGCCGTGCCGCACCCCGCCCGTACCATCGCCGCCGTGAGCGACGAGCAGCCAGCGCCGATCAGCTACCGCGACGCCGGGGTCGACATCGACCGCGGCAATCGCCTGGTGAAACGCATCGCCGGCGCGGCCGCACGCACGGCGCGGCCCGAGACCCTGGCCGGCATCGGCGGCTTCGGCGCGCTGTTCCGGCTGCCGGTGGAGCGATACCGCGAGCCGGTGCTGGTCTCGGGCACCGACGGCGTCGGCACCAAGCTGAAGCTGGCGATGTCGGCGCGGCGCCATCGCGGCGTCGGCGTGGACCTCGTCGCGATGTGCGTGAACGACGTGCTCACGCTCGGCGCGGAGCCGCTGTTCTTCCTCGACTACTACGCGACCGGGCGGCTGGACGACGCGGTGGCCGGCGAGGTGGTGGACGGCATCGCCGACGGCTGCGCGCAGGCCGGCGCCGCGCTGATCGGCGGCGAGACCGCAGAGATGCCGGGCATGTACCCCGAGGGCGAGTACGACCTGGCCGGCTTCTGCGTCGGCGTCGTGGAACGCGAGCGCATCGTCGACGGCGCCCGCGTGCGCCCCGGGGACACGCTGCTGGGTCTCGCGTCCAGCGGACCGCACTCCAACGGCTACTCGCTGGTGCGACGGATCCTCGAGCGCAGCGCGACGCCGCTCGCTCACCGGCTCGCGGACGGCACGCCGCTCGCCGACGCCCTGCTCGCGCCCACCCGCATCTACGTGCGTCCGGTGCTCGACGCGCTGGCCGCGCACGGCGACGCCGTGCGTGCGCTCGCGCACATCACCGGCGGCGGGCTGCTGGAGAACGTGCCGCGCGTGCTGCCCGACGGCTGCCGCGCCGCGATCGACGTGGACGCGTGGCCGCGCCCGGCGGTGTTCCGGTGGCTGCAGGAGACGGGACCGGTCGCGCCGGACGAGATGCTGCGCACGTTCAACTGCGGCATCGGCATGGTGCTGGTCACCGCGCCGGAGGCCGCCGACGCGGTCACCGCATCGCTCACCGGCGCCGGCGAGCAGGTGCACCGCATCGGCGTCATCGAGCCGACGGCCGGCGCGGCGGACGTGCGCATCGCATGAGCGGGCGCCGCGCCGCGGTCGCGGTGCTCATCTCCGGACGCGGCTCCAACCTCGAGGCGCTGGTCGACGCGGTGCGCGACGGCCGCCTGAGCGCGCACCTGTGCGGGGTGGTGAGCAACGAGCCGCACGCGCCGGGGCTCGAGCGCGCGGCGCGGGCCGGAGTGCCTACGCGCGTGGTCCCGCACCGCGACTTCGCGAGTCGCGCGGATTTCGATGCGGCACTCGCGGACGCGCTGGACGCGCTGGGCCCGGACCTGGTGGTGCTGGCCGGGTTCATGCGGGTGCTGACACCGGGCTTCGTCGCCCGCTGGCGGGGTCGCCTGATCAACATCCATCCATCGCTGCTGCCGGCCCTGCCCGGGCTGCACACCCATCGCCGGGCGATCGAGGCCGGGCTGCGCGAGCACGGCGCCAGCGTCCACTTCGTGACCGCGGAGCTGGACGGCGGGCCGGTGATCGCGCGCGCCCGGGTGCCGGTGCTGGCCGGCGACGACCCCGACACCCTCGCGGCGCGGGTGCTCGTGCGCGAGCACGTGCTGCTGCCGCGCGTGGTGCAGTGGATCGTGGACGGACGCGTGACGCTGGACGACGCGGACCGCGTGCGCTTCGACGGCGAGGTGCTCGCCGCGCCCCTGGAGTGCGGCGACTGAGGGCCTGCGAATCTTGCGGGCGCGGTCGCGAGCAGGCCGTGCGGCGAGCGAGACGAGGCGCCTGACGTGAAGTCGGGCGAGTCCGGCGAGCCGGATTGAGCGAGATCCTCACGTCGGGCAACGCCTTCAGCTGCCGTCGCACGGCACGCGCAGCGGGCGCCCGGGAGATGCACGGCCCCCGGCGCGCGCCGGAGCTCAGTCGCGGTCGCGGCGCAGCAGCTTGTCCACGTCGGCAAGGATGCCGCGCAGGATGTTGAGCTCCGCGCGGTCCATCTGCATGCGGTTGAACATACGCCGCAGCCGCCGCGGCAGCAGCCGCGGCGCCTGCGGGTCGAAATAGCCGATGTCCGCGAGGGTGCGCTCGAGGTGCGCGTAGAAGCCCTCCATGTCCGCCTGGGTCACCGCGCCGCCGGACGCCTCGGGCGCCCCCTGCCCGGCCGGCGCACCGGCCGCGGCCATGCGGATCTCCCACGCGACCACCTGCACCGCGGCGGCCAGGTTCAGCGACGAGTAGTCCGCAACCGTGGGCAGGCGCAGCAGCGCGTGGCAGCGATCCAGCTCCTCGTTGGACAGCCCCGAGTTCTCGCGCCCGAACACCACCGCCACCGGCGCGCTGCGCGCGCGCTCGACCGCCTGCGCCGCGAAGCCGCGCGGCTCCGCCTCGGGCCAGGCGAGGCGGCGGTCGCGCGCGCTGGTCGCGACCACCCAGCCGCAGTCCGCGATCGCGCTCGCGAGGTCCGGCACGACGCGCGCGCGCGCGAGCAGCCGGTCGGCGCCGGCGGCGCGCGCGGTCGCATCCGCATGCGGGAAACGCGCCGGGTTCACGAGCACGAGCTGCTCCAGGCCCATCGCGCGCATCGCCCGCGCGGCGGCGCCGATGTTGCCAGGATGACTGGTCTCCACCAGCACGACGCGGATGTCCGGCGCCGGCGCCGCCTGCATTGTCCCTGAGCCGGACATGGTCTATAGAATGCGCGCTCCCTCGCCACGCGCCCGTGTCATGCACCCCATGCTCAACATCGCCATTCGCGCTGCACGCGCGGGCGGCGCGGTCATCGTACGTCATGTGGACCGCCTGGACACGGTGGCGGTGGAGGAGAAGTCGCGCAACGACTTCGTCAGCGCGGTGGACCGGCAGGCGGAGAGCGTGATCGTCGACACGATCCTGCGCAGCTACCCGAAGCACGCGATCCTCGCCGAGGAGGGCGGCGCCAGCGGCGACGGCGAGTACCAGTGGATCATCGATCCGCTGGACGGCACGACCAACTTCCTGCACGGCTTCCCGCACTTCGCGGTCTCGGTGGCGCTGCGCTACCGCGGCCACCTCGATCAGGCGGTGATCTTCGACCCGCTGCGCCAGGAGCTGTTCACCGCGTCGCGCGGCGCCGGCGCGCAGCTCGACGGCAAGCGCATCCGCGTCAGCCGGCGCGGCGGGCTGGACGGCGCGCTGCTGGGCACCGGCTTTCCGTTTCGCGAGCTGGCCCATCTCGACGCGTTCATGGGCACGCTGCAGGCGGTGATCCCGCGCACCGCGGGAGTCCGCCGCGCCGGCTCGGCCGCGCTCGACCTCGCGTACGTCGCGGCCGGGCGCCTGGACGGGTTCTGGGAGTTCGGCCTCGCGCCGTGGGACCTCGCCGCCGGCGTGCTGCTGGTTCGCGAGGCGGGCGGCATCGTCACCGACACCGACGGCGGCGAGGGCTACATGGACAGCGGCGACGTGGTGGCGGCGCCGCCGCGGGTGCTGCGCGAGCTGGTCCCGCTGATCCGACCCCACGCGCGACGGCGCAGCCTGCGAAGCGACGCCTGAGCGCCCGGCGCGGCGGCGCGCTGCGACTCAGGGCGGCGTGCCGGGGGGCGCCCCGTCGACGACCTCCGTCTCGTCGATGCGGCCGTTCAGCGTGCGCGCGATCGCGTCGTTGCCGGGCCGCCAGTACTCGGGCTCGAGCAGCCGTGCCACCGCCTCGCGCGCCTTCTCCGGCTCCCCGCGGCTGCGGTAGATGCTGACCAGGTAGTCGACGAACATCGGCACGTAGCCCGACTCCCGCGCCGCCTTCTCGACGAGCGCGATACCCCCGTCGACGTCGCCGGCGTTCGCACGCAGCCTGGCCAGCGCGAGCACCATGCGCGGGCGCATCCGCGCGCGCAGCCGATCCGCCTCGAGCACCGCGCGCAGCCATGCCTCGAGGTCCTCGGCCAGCACCTCGCAGTAGCCGGTGCCCCCGACCACGCAGCGGCCGAAGTGCTCGAAGGCCACCACCGTGGTGACCGACACGGGCTCCTCGCGGGCACGCCGGTGCATCTCCGCGACGAGCGTGTCGAGCAGCACCTGCTGGCACTCGCGGCTCTCGGGCAGGCGCTGCGGGACGACCCCGGCGGGCGGGCATTCGCCGCCGTGCTCCGGAACGTCGGTGGTGCGCGTGAAGGACACCAGCTTGATCAGCTCGAGCAGCGCCATGTGGTCGTCGCCGGTGCCGAGCTCGACCGCGCGCGCCCAGCTCTCGTACGCGCTCTCCAGCGGCTCGCCGGCGATGATCTTCGACACGGCGAGGCTCGCCTGGGCGCGGTACGAGTTCGGGTGCACCGCGGTCGTGAACTCCATCAGCGAGCGCGTGGAGCTCCAGATGTCGGCCCGGTTCGAGGTCAGGAAGGCCAGCAGCGCGAGCACCGGCACACAGGCCGCCAGCACCGCACGGCGCCGGACCCCGGCGCCCGCGAGCGCCGCCCGCACGCTGATCGCGACGCCCAGCAGCAGGCCGGCCAGCGGCAGGTAGTTGCGGTGCTCGTACATGAGCTCCAGGCCCACCAGGCTCGACTCCATCACGTGCCCGCCGAGGAACCAGGCGATCCCGAACGCCCACCCGGCGCGGCGCGCGAGCCCCCACGCGGTCGCGGCCGCGACGCCGGTCCACGCGAGCGCCGCGAGCGCGGTGGACGGCGGCGAGAGCAGCCCGCGGCTGACGACCACGTCGTCGTGGTAGAGGCCGAACGCGGACAGCCGCGGCAGCAGGATCATCTGCACGTACTCGCCCATCACGCGCCCCTGGGTGAGCATGCGCTCCCACGGCGTGAAGTCCCGCGACTCGAAGGTGCCCTGCACGATGTCGAAGCGGAACAGCACGACGCCGAGCACCGCGAGCACCGGCACGCCGAAGCACAGCGCGTGCAGCGCCAGCACGCCGCGCCGCGCCCACGGGGCGAGGCCCTCGCGGCGGAAGAACACGAACTCCACCAGCGCGGTGAACACGGGCAGCAGCAGCGCGTTCTCCTTCATCAGCACGCCGAGCCCGATGCCACCCCCGATGCCCGCGAGCATCAGCGCGGCGCCGTCGCGGCGCCCGTGCTCGAGGCGCTCGCGTCCGACGACGTAGAGCGCGACGCCGGCGAGCACGCACAGCGCGGACAGGCTGGTCATGCGCTGCACGACGTACAGCACGCTGGTGAGCTGCACCGGGTGGAGCAGCCAGATCGCGGTGACCGCAAGCGCCAGCAGGTCGGCGCCGTCCGGCGCGCCGCCGACGCCCCGCGGCGGGCCTGGCGACGCCGGCGCAGCGCGGCGCGCGAGGCGCCGGCTCAGCCAGAACAGCACCAGCCCGGCGCTCAGGTGGATGAGCAGGTTGGTGATCTTGAGGTGCAGGCCCACGAACCTGCCGCCGCTCGCGTAGTGGTTCAGCGCGAAGCTGAGGTACGCGAGCCCGCGCCGCGGCGTGCGGTCGTGGATCGCGTGCATGGCCTCCACCACCGAGTCGGCGTCCAGGGTGGTGATCCGCAGACGCTTGGGCTCGAGGATGTTCGGACGGTCGTCGAACAGCATCGGGCCGCTCAGCCCGGGGGCGTAGACCAGCGCCGTCAGCGCGAGCGCCGCGACCAGGCCGGCCGCGCACAGCAGGGTCGCGCGACGCCCGTTCACGGCGCGTCGCGCGCCTCGCGGCGCGCATCGTCGAAGGCCTCGCGCAGCGCGCGCACCTCGTCGCCGCGCCTGCCGGTGCGGCGTTCGAACGCCTCCATGTGCTCGACCACGCGCTCGGCCTCGTCCAGGCGCCCGGCCTTCATCAGCCAGTACCCCTTGTAGAAACCGAAGCCGAGCTGGCGCGGCACGCGCTCCCACGCGCTGCTCGCCAGGCGCGCCGCCTCCTCCTCGCGCCCGTCCTCGGCCAGCAGCACCGCGTAGCCGTACTCGACTGCGGCCATCGTGGCCGGCACGCTGCGCGGGTTCTGCATCGCGAGGCGCAGCCAGCGCCTGGCCTCCTCGCCCAGCGAACGGCAGGCCGGCGCGCCCTGCAGCAGGCACTCGCGCAGCGACTGCAGCGCGTTGACGGTCTCGTAGCTGAGCGGGAGCTCGCGCAGTCGCCGTTCCAGCTCCTCGACCAGCACGGCCTCGACCTGCTCCAGGTAGCCGCGGTGATAGCGAAGCGACGCCTGCGTCCAGTCCGCCGGCGGCGCGCCGGCCTGCGCGTCCTCCTCTATCTCTCCGGACGCGACCCTGATCTGCATCTCGCGCGCGACCTTGACCATCTCCAGCAGCGCGGCGACCGGCCGCGCCTCGTCGGCGGCAGCCCGCGCGAGCGCCGTCCACGTCTCGCGGGCGTCCACCCCGCGGCGCACCAGCATGCGCGCATAGCCCGTCTTCGCACGATACGAATCCGGATGGTTGCGCACCTGGAAGTACGCCAGCGTGTTCTCGTCCTGCCAGATGCCGGCCCGGGTCTGGGTCACGAACGCGAGCAGCGCCAGCGCGCCCACCGCGAGCATCGCGGCCGCGCGCGCCGGCACGAGCGCGCGCTCCACCGCGCTCACCAGCAGCCAGGCCAGCGCGAGGCACGGGCCGAGCAGGGGCAGGTAGTTGCGATGCTCGAAGGCCAGCTCAAGCGGCAGGATGGTGGACTCCACCAGGTGACCGGCGAGGAACCACAGCACGCAGAAGCCGAGCAGCGCGCGGCGCCTGAAGGTCGCGACGACCAGGCCCAGCGCGAGGGCCCACAGCGCCAGCGCCGGCACAGTGGTCCACGGCGTGAACAGACCGGTGCTGAGCGCGATGTCGTCGTGGTACAGGCCCAGGTCCCGGGTGCGCGGGAGCACGAACCAGCGCAGGTAGTACAGCAGCACCCGGCCCTGGGTGAGCAGCCGCTCGACGACGTCGAAGCTGCGGAACGCGTAGCCGGACAGCAGCCGCTCGCCGTGCACGGCCAGCACCCCGAGCGCGAGCACTCCCGGCAGGCCGACCGTGACGCCGTGGAAGATCGCGAGCCGCCGCCGCTCCGCGCCGCCCGTGCGCCCGGGCAGCGAGAAGAACCACAGCTCCAGCAGCAGCGCGAACAGCGGCGTGAGCACCGCGTTCTCCTTGCACAGCATCCCGAGCAGCGTGCCGCCGGCGACGCCCAGCACCATCAGGCCGGCGCCCAGCGCCGGGCGCCGCGCGAGCCGGGCCCGCCCCGCGCAGTACACGACCAGGCCGAGCAGCACGAACAGCGCCGAGAGGCTGGTCATGCGCTGCACGCTGTACAGCACGGCGGTGAGCTGCAGCGGATGCAGCAGCCACAGGCCGGCCGCGATCGCCGCGGTCCAGCGTGCGGCGGTGCGCGGCGCGTCCGGTCCGGCGCGCGCGCGCATCGCCGCCGTCAGCAGCAGGTAGACCAGCCCGCCGTTGACCAGGTGGATCGCGATGTTGGTGAGCTTCATGTCGGCCGGGTCGAAGACGCCGCCCGCGGCGCGATAGTTCAGCGCGAAGCTGACGTACGCGAGCCCGCGGCTCGGCCACGGCAACGCCGCGGGATAGGCGTGCATCGCGCCGCGCAGGGACTCGGCGTCGAGCCGCTCGACCGCGACGAAGGCGTTGTTGGTGATGTTCTGGCGATCGTCGAGGACGAAGTCGCCGGGCAACCCGGGGAGGTAGGCCGCCGCGGTCAGCGCCAGCAGCGCTGCGAGCGCGAGTAGGGGACCGCTGAGACGCACGGGGGGGCGGGCTCGTGTCTGACGGTGGTGAACGACGTGTGCCGGAACGGGGCGCCCGGGCGGGTGATCAAAAGAAGAAGGAGGCCTTGCGGCCTCCTTCTTCCCCGTTTCTCGCTGGCGAGATCCGGACCGGTCAGTATCAGGTCTTCGGCCTGAACTTGTCCGGGAAGTCGTTGGAGTTCGTGATGGTCCAGCGGATGCCGCCAGGCCCGCACGCGCCGCTGTAGGTGACGGTCGAGCCGGAACCCACGCCGCCGGTGCCGCCGATGGTGCGGAACACGATCTGGACCATGCCGGTATCACCCGACTGGCCTTCGGCCGTCACGGACTGCACGTAGCTGCTGCTGTACACGGCAGCGGTCGACAGGCCGAGGTCGCCCAGGGTCGCGCCGTCCAGCGCGCCTTCGCTGCACGCGATGCCGATGGCGGTGCGGTGCGGGTTGGAGACGTTGACGCCCTCCTGGACCTTCGCCTTGATGGTGTAGTCCTGGTACGCCGGGATGGCCACGGCGGCCAGGATGCCGATGATCGCGACCACGATCATGAGCTCGATGAGGGTGAAACCCTGCTGGACCTTCTTCATAGTGAGTGATCTCCTGGATCGACTGTTGGTTGTCGTCGGTTCGGGGAGTCTCAGGAGCCTTCCGGGTCTCCGGCGGCTCGTGGGCTCCCGCGTCCGGGTTTGAACTAAGCAAGCGCCGTGCCAGCGTCCGCGGGGGGCCGATTTCCCCGTTCCGCTGGCCCGGGGGCCGCGCGCAGCGTGATCGCGGTCACGGATCGTGTCCCGGCTGCCGCCGGCCTGCGCGGCAGCCGCAGCAGAAAGTGCTGATTTTCAACACCTCGCCCTGCGCCGCGCCCCCACCTCCGGGTCAGTCCAGGCCCAGCTTCTGCATCCGGTAGCGCAGCGCGCCGAAGCTCAAGCCGAGCAGCTTGGCCGCCTGGGTCTTGTTCCAGCGCGACTGCTCCAGCGCGCGCAGGATGGTCTCCTTCTCCACCGACTCCAGCACCTCGTCCAGCGGCCCGTCGCGCGCCGCTGCGGCGGCCGGCTCGGCTGCGCCGGCGGCGGACGCCGAGGCGGCGTCGCCCGCGCCCGGCGCCGCCGCGTCGCCGGGCTCGCGGCGCTCGAGTCCCAGGTCGTCGGCGCCGATGTGGTCGCTCTCGCACAGCGCGACCGCGCGCTCGAGCACGTTCTCCAGCTCCCGCACGTTGCCGGGGAACGGGTAGCGCGTCAGCGCGGCCATCGCCTCGTCGTCCAGCCGCGGCACCGTCGCGCCCAGATTGCCGGCGATGCGCTCCAGCACGTGGTGCGCGAGCGGCGTCAGGTCCTCGGGGCGCTCGCGCAGCGGCGGGATGCGCAGCGTGATCACGTCGAGGCGGTAGTAGAGGTCGTCGCGGAAACGCCCGGCGCGCACGCGCTCGGCCAGGTTCTGGTGGCTCGCACTCAGGATGCGCACGTCGACCGGTATCTCGCGCTCGCCGCCCACGGGGCGCACGCTGCGCTCCTGGATGGCCCGCAGCAGCTTGACCTGGGTGGACAGCGGAAGCTCCGCGACCTCGTCCAGGAACAGCGTTCCGCCGTCCGCCGCCTGGAACAGCCCGGCCTTGTCCGCCACCGCGCCGGTGAAGCTCCCGCGCCGGTGACCGAACAGCTCGCTCTCCATCAGGTCCTCCGGGATCGCGCCGCAGTTCACCGGCACGAAGGCCCCGGTGCTGCGCGGACCCTGCTCGTGGATCATGCGCGCGGCGAGCTCCTTGCCGGTCCCGGACTCGCCGCTGATGAACACCGGCGCCTGGCTGCGCGCGAGCTTCGCGATCGTCGCGCGTACGCCGCGCATCGCGTCGGAGTCGCCGATCAGGGTGCGCGCCGACGCGTTGCGCGAGGTGCCCATGCGCAGCGCCGTGGTCACGAGGCCGCGCAGCACCGGCAGCTCGACGGGCTTGGACACGAAGTCGAAGGCGCCGGCCTTCAGCGCCTCGACCGCCGATCCCACGTCGCCGTGCGCGGTGATCACGGCCACCGGCACCTCCGGGTGACGCCGTGCAAGCTCGCGCACGAAGTCCAGCCCGCTGCCGTCGGGCAGGCGCATGTCGGTGAGGCACAGATCCGGGACCTGCTTCTCCAGCGCCGCCATCGCGCGCTCCAGGTTCTCCGCGCAGACCACCTCCAGGTTCATGCGCGTGAGCGTGATCTCGAGCAGCTCGCGGATGTCCGGCTCGTCGTCGACCACCAGGGCGCGGGGCATGCTCACGACAGCACCACCGGCCGGCGCCGCGGATCCTGGAACGTGATGCGGAAGCGGCAGCCGGCGCGGGCCTGTTCCAGGCTCAGGTTCGCCTGGTTGGCTTCGCACAGCTCGCGGGCGATGTACAGCCCGAGGCCCGTGCCCTGCTCGCGGGTGGTGAAGAAGGGCTCGAACACGCGATCCGTCTCCTCCAGGGCGATGCCCGCCCCGTTGTCCTCGACGTCCAGGTACGGCCGGCCCGTGTGCTCGCCGATCCCGGCGCTGATGCGCACGCGCGGCGGGTCACCTCCATGCTGCAACGCATTGTCACACAGGTTCCACACCACCTGGTGGAGCTGGCTGCGATCCACCCGCACCTGCAGGTCCCGCGGCTGCACGCGCCGCTCGATGCACTCGAGGGCGCCCGGGCGGCTCGCATCGAACTCCACCAGGAAGCGCTCCAGCCACTCGGCGAGCGGCGTCGGCTCCGGCGTCGCCTGGCGGCCGCGGCCGAGCTCCAGCACGTTCTCGACCATCAGGTTCATGCGCCGCGAGTTCTCCGCGATGATGCGGGTCAGCCGGTGGTCGCCGCCGTCCAGGTTCGGCGACTCGTCGAGCAGCTGGCCGGCGTGGCTGATCGCGCCGAGCGGATTGCGGATCTCGTGCGCGATGCTGGCCGCGAGACGGCCCAGGGAGGCGAGCTTGAGCTGCTGGGCGCGCTGGTTCACCGCCGCGGCGTCCTCCATGAACACCACCGTGCCCTCCCCGCCGCCGGCGCCGATGGCCGCGAACGACACCACCACGCGCAGCGCGCTCGCGGCGTGGCCGAGGATCTGCGACGGCCGATCGGGCTGCGCGCGCCAGCCGTGCCACGCGCTCGCGAGCTCCGGCGCCAGGGTGTCCAGCGAATCCCCGGGATTCCACCCGGCAAGGCCCAGCAGCTGCTGGGCGGAGCCGTTCATCAGCTGCACCCTTCCCTGCGCGTCCAGCGCGAGCACCCCGGACTGCATGCGCTGGATGATGTGCTCGTTGAGGCGCGCGAGGTGCGCGAGGTCGACCTCGCGCCGCGCGGCCAGCGCCTCGCTGCGCCGCAGGCGCTGCGCCGACGCGGAAATGACCAGGTTGGTCGCGAAGAACGACAGCCCGAGCAGCGCGGCGTGGGTGTACTGCGGCTCGGTGGCCGGCTCGTACAGGTACACCCAGGTCTGCTGGGTGAGCACCGCGATCGTGGCCAGCGCCGCGAACAGCACCGCGATGCGCCCCGACATGAGGATGCTGCCCGCGGCCACCGTGATCACCAGCAGCAGGCCGAAGCCGCTCGACAGTCCGCCGCTGGCGTGCGTGACCAGCGACATGACGACGATGTCCACGAACACCTGCGCCGGCGCCTGCACCTCGATGCTCGGCGCGCGACGGGCCGCGGCGACGAGCGCCAGCACGGCGAACGCGAGGTAGCCCACCGCGAGCCACTGGAACAGGGTCGGGTGGTAGTACGTGTGCTCCTTCGGCGCGAAGCCCCACACCACCAGCACCAGCAGGAGCACGGCGAGCATGGCGCGGTACGCGCAGTAGTAGAAGAGCGGGCGCCAAACGCTCTCTGGGCTCACGCCGGAGGTCTGGATGTTCACGCGTGGGTCGGGGTGGTCGGCTAACGCGCCGCAGGCAGGCGCGAGCCCGGATGATAGCAGTGCCGACCCCCCGCCCGGCGGGCAACAGCCGCCGGGCCCTGTGCTATTCTTCGGCCCCCTTCTGGAACCGCGTCCGCGGCGCCCGCCGCGACGTCCAAACCGAACCGAGGGATAGCGCCCGATGAACCTGCACGAGTACCAGTCGAAGAAGCTGCTCGCCGACTACGGCGTTCCCGTGCCTCCCGGCCACCCCGCGCGCACGGCCGACGAGGCGATCGGACACGCACGGGCGCTGGGCGGCGAGGCCTGGATGGTGAAGGCCCAGGTGCACGCGGGCGGACGCGGCAAGGCGGGCGGCGTGAAGATGGCGAAGAGCCTCGACGAGGTCGGCAGCCTCGCGGAGCAGATGCTCGGCACGCGCCTGGTCACCAAGCAGACCACCGCCGACGGCCAGCCGATCGGCGAGGTGCTGGTCGAGGCCACCAGCCGCATCGGCCACGAGTACTACCTCAGCATGCTGGTCGACCGCACCGCGCGGCAGGTCGCGATCATCGCGTCCGCGGCCGGGGGCATGGACATCGAGGAGGTCGCGGAGAAGGAGCCGGACAAGATCGTCACCAGCTTCGTCGACCCGGCGGCGGGACTGCAGCCGTACCAGGTGCGGCGCATCGGCTTCGCGTTCGGTCTCGACGGCAAGCAGATGAAGCAGCTCAACGGGATCCTGTCGGGCCTGTACCGGCTGTTCACGGAGAAGGACCTGTCGATGCTCGAGCTGAATCCGCTGTGCACCACGGCGGACGGCGACCTTCTCGCGCTGGACGCGAAGGTGAACCTCGACGACAACGCGCTGTACCGTCACGCCGACCTGGAAGGCCTGCGCGACGAGTCGCAGGAAGACGAGAAGGAGTGCCGCGCGCGGCGCTTCGACCTCAACTACATCACCCTCGACGGCAACATCGCGTGCATGGTCAACGGCGCGGGGCTGGCGATGGGCACCATGGACATCATCAAGCTGCACGGCGGTGAGCCCGCGAACTTCCTGGACGTCGGCGGCGGCACCGACGCCGAGAAGGTCTCCGAGGCCTTCAAGCTGATCGTCTCGGACGACAAGGTGAAGGCGATCCTCGTGAACATCTTCGGCGGCATCGTGCGCTGCGACCTGATCGCCGAGGGCATCATCAAGGCGGTCAAGGAGGTCGGCGTGAGCATGCCGGTGGTCGTGCGCCTGGAAGGGACCAACGTCGACCAGGGCCGTGACATGCTCGAGAAGAGCGGGCTGTCGGTCATCGCCGCGGACTCGCTGGCGGACGCCGCGGCCAAGGTCGTGGCGGCGGCGGGCTGAGGAGCGAGGGATCATGAGCGTACTGGTCGACAAGAACACCCGCGTCATCTGCCAGGGCTTCACCGGCAAGCAGGGCACCTTCCACTCCGAGCAGGCGATCGCCTACGGCACCAACCTGGTCGGCGGCGTCACGCCCGGCAAGGGCGGGCAGAAACACCTCGATCTGCCGGTGTTCGACACCGTGCACGACGCGGTGCGCGACGCCGGCGCGAACGCGACGATGATCTACGTGCCTGCCGCATTCGCCGCCGACGCGATCCTCGAGGCGGCGTCCGCCGGCATCGCGGTGATCGCGTGCATCACCGAGGGGATTCCGGTGCTGGACATGCTGAAGGTGAAGGCGGCGCTCGCGCGCTTTCCCGGCTCGCGGCTGATCGGGCCCAACTGCCCCGGCGTGATCACCCCGGGCGAGTGCAAGATGGGCATCATGCCCGGCAGCATCCACCTGCCCGGCCGCATCGGCGTCGTGTCGCGCTCCGGCACCCTGACCTACGAGGCGGTGCACCAGACCACCGGCAGCGGGCTCGGGCAGAGCACCTGCATCGGCATCGGCGGCGACCCGATCAACGGCATGAACTTCATCGACTGCCTGCAGCTCTTCGAGGACGATCCGCAGACCGAGGGGATCGTCATGATCGGGGAGATCGGCGGCAGCGCGGAGGAGGACGCGGCCGCGTACATCAAGGACCACGTGTCCAAGCCGGTGGTCGCCTACATCGCGGGCGTGACAGCGCCCCCCGGGCGCCGCATGGGCCATGCGGGCGCGATCATCTCCGGGGGCCAGGGCACCGCCGAGGCAAAGTTCGCCGCGCTGGAGGCGGCCGGCGCGCGCACGGTGCCGTCGGCGGCCGAGATCGGCGCGGCCATGAAGGAACAGCTGGGCGCCTGAAGGCGTTCCGTCCCGCGATCAGCCGCGGCGCCCCAAACCGGAGACTGCCCTGATGAAGAAGATCGAAGCGGTAATCAAGCCCTTCAAGCTGGACGACGTACGCGAGGCCCTGTCGGAGATCGGCGTCGCTGGAATGACCGCCATCGAGGTCAAGGGCTTCGGGCGGCAGAAGGGCCACACCGAGCTCTACCGCGGCGCCGAGTACGTCGTGGACTTCCTGCCCAAGGTGATGATCGAGATCGTGGTGCGCGACGACCAGGTCGACGCGTGCGTGGAAGCGATCACCGAGACCGCGCGCACGGGAAAGATCGGCGACGGCAAGATCTTCGTGTCCGACGTCGAACGCGCCTACCGCATCCGCACCGGGGAGCGCGACGAGGAAGCGGTCTGATCGACCGCACCGCGGGGCGGCGTGCGCGAGCCCGCCGCCTCAGTTCTTGCGGATCCCGCGCACCTCGCCCGCGCCCGGATGGTCCGGGTAGTTCAGCTCCAGCACCCGCAGCGCGTCCGCCGACAGATCGTCCAGATCCATCAGCCGGTAGGCCTTCGCCATGATGACCAGCGCGTCGGGAACGGCGGGGCTGCGCTGGTAGTTCTCCACCACGAAGCGCGCGCGGTTGGCCGCCGCGACGTACGCGCCGCGGCGCATGTAGTAGTCCGCGACGTGCACCTCGTGGCGGGCGAGCAGATCCTTCAGGTACAGCATGCGCTGACGCGCGTCCTCGGCGTAGCGGCTCTGCGGGTACACGCGCACCAGCTCGGAGAACGCGTCGAAGGACTCGCGCACCGAGCCCGGGTCGCGCTGCGACATGTCGCGCGGGACGACGCGGTCCATGAAGGACCGGCCCTGCTCGAAGTTCACCAGCCCCTTGAGGTAGTACGCGTAGTCGACGTTGGGGTGGCGCGGGTGCAGCTTGATGAAGCGGTCCGCGGCGGCGATCGCGGACGCCGGTTCGTCGTTCTTCCAGTACGCGTAGGCGACGTCGATCTGCGACTGCTGCGCGTAGCGTCCGAACGGATAACGCGACTCCAGCTTCTCGTAGTAGTCGATGGCGGTCTCGTAGTCACCCGCGTCCAGCGCGGCCTTCGCCTCCCCGTACAGCCGCTGCACCGGCCAGTCGCGGGTCACGTCGGGCTTGTCCCCGAAGAAACCGCAGCCGGCGAGCAACGAGACCGCGAAGGCCAGGATTATGATGCGCGAGGCGTGCGTCATGCGCGCGGAATGTAGCGGATACACGATGCCCCGGCAAAACGCCCCGCCCGCCGACGGCGAAACGCTCGCGACCACGGTGCCGGAGTCCCTGGCCGGCGAGCGGCTGGACCGGGTCCTCGGGCGGCTGTTCACGCAGTTCTCGCGCGCGCGGCTGCAGCGCTGGGTGCGCGACGGTCGCGTGCGGGTGGACGGCACGCCGTGCCTGGACACCCGCTGCAAGGTGCGCGGCGGCGAGCGGGTGCGCGTCGAGCCGGTGCCGGACCCGCCCCGCGCGCTGCCCGCGCAACCCGCGACGCTGACGGTGATGATGCGCGACGAGCACCTGCTGGTGCTGGACAAGCCCGCGGGACTGGTCGTGCACCCCGGCGCGGGCAACCCGGACCACACCCTGGCCAACGCGCTGGTGCACCTGGACCCGCGGGTCGCCGCGCTGCCCCGCGCGGGCCTGGTGCACCGCCTGGACAAGGACACCAGCGGGCTGATGGTCGTCGCGTGCACGCTCGAGGCGCAGACCCGGCTCACGCGCCTGATCGCGGCGCGCGAGGTGCACCGCGGCTACGAGGCGGTGGTGCACGGCATCGCCCCGGTCAGCGGCGAGGTGGATGCGCCGCTCGGCCGCCACCGGGTCCAGCGCACGCGCATGAGCGTGCGCGGTGACGGGCGCGCCGCGCGCACGCTGTTCCGCCGCCTCGCCGCATTCCGGGCCCACAGCCACCTCGCGCTGGAGCTGGAGACCGGGCGCACCCACCAGATCCGGGTGCACATGGCCCACGTCGGCCACCCGCTGGTCGGAGACCGCAGCTACGGCGGCGTCAGGCCCTGCCCCGCGTCCGTCGGCGAGGCCGCGGCCCGCGCGGTCGCCGCGTTCCCGCGCCAGGCGCTGCACGCGCGGCGCCTCGCGTTCGTGCACCCCGTCACCGGCGACGCGGTGGACGTGGAGTGCCCCCTGCCCGCCGACCTCGCCGCGCTGATCGACGCGCTGACCCGCGACGCGGCTGCGCGGAGCCCGGAGCCCGCGCCGCGATGAGCGGCGACTCGCTGCTGCCGGTCGACTGGCCTGCGCCGGCCCGGGTGCGCTCGTTCGCGACCACCCGCCGGGGCGGCGTCAGCCCGCCGCCCTGGGACAGCCTGGACCTCGCGACCTCCAGCGGCGACGACGCCGCGCGCGTGGCCGAGAACGTGGCCCGGCTGGTGCGCGCGGCCGGACTGCCGGAGACCCCGCGCTGGCCGCGCCAGGTGCACGGCGCGCGGGTGGTCGAGGCCGCGGAGCTGAACGCCCCGCGGGCGCCCGAGGCCGACGCGGTGTTCACCGCGACCCCCGGCCGCGTGTGCAGCGTGCGCGTCGCGGACTGCCTGCCGGTGCTGCTGTGCGACCGCGCCGCGAGCACGGTGGCGGCCGCGCACGCCGGCTGGCGCGGGCTCGCCGCCGGCGTGCTCGAGGCGACCGTGGCCGCGCTGCCGGCGGCGCCCGGACGCCTGATGGCCTGGCTCGGCCCCGCGATCGGCGGCGACGTGTACGAGGTGGGCGACGAGGTGCGCGCGGCGCTCTCGGCCGGACCCGTCCCGGCCGGCGCGTTCCGGCCCTCCCCCGCCGGGCGCTGGCTCGCCGACCTCGCCGCGATCGCGCGCGCACGCCTGCTCGCGGCCGGCGTGCAGGCCGTGCACGGCGGCGGCCCGTGCACGCTGCGCGACGCCGGGCGCTTCTTCTCGTACCGCCGTGACGGGGTCACCGGGCGCATGGCCTGCGGCGTGTGGCTGGCGCCCTGATCGAGATCACGCGCCCGCGGCCCGGGTCCTTGATCATGTGCCGCGGCGCCCGCATCTGAAGGGCATCGCATCATTCTCGCGCGGAGCCGTTCCATGCGCATGGACAAGCTGACCACGAAGTTCCAGACCGCCCTCGCGGAGGCGCAGAGCCTCGCAGTGGGCCGCGACCACCAGTTCATCGAGCCGCTGCACCTGATGCTGGCGCTGCTCGACCAGGACGGCGGCAGCGTGCGCCACCTGCTCGGCCAGGCCGGCGTGAACGTGACGGCGCTGCGCTCGCAGCTCGGCGAGGCGCTGGACCGCCTGCCGCAGGTGCAGGGCGCGGGCGGCGACGTGCAGGTCTCCAACGAGCTTGCGCGCCACCTGAACCTCACCGACAAGCTCGCACAGAAGCGCAAGGACCAGTTCATCTCCAGCGAGCTGTTCGTGCTCGCGGCGCTGGAGGCCGGCGGCACGCTGGCCGACCTGCTGAAGCGCAACGGCGCCTCCACGAAGGCAGTGGAGCAGGCGGTCGAGACGCTGCGCGGGGGCGAGGCGGTGAACGATCCGAACGCCGAGGACCAGCGCCAGGCGCTCGAGAAGTACACCGTCGACCTCACCGAGCGCGCCGAGCAGGGCCGCCTCGACCCGGTGATCGGCCGCGACGACGAGATCCGGCGCACGGTGCAGGTGCTGCAGCGGCGCACCAAGAACAACCCGGTGCTGATCGGCGAGCCCGGCGTCGGCAAGACCGCGATCGTGGAGGGCCTCGCCCAGCGCATCGTCAACGGCGAGGTGCCCGAGGGGCTCAAGGGCCGCAGGCTGCTGTCGCTGGACATGGGCGCGCTGATCGCGGGCGCGAAGTACCGCGGAGAGTTCGAGGAGCGCCTGAAGGCGGTGCTGAACGACCTCTCGAAGCAGGAAGGCCAGATCATCCTGTTCATCGACGAACTGCACACCATGGTGGGCGCCGGCAAGGCCGAGGGCGCGATGGACGCCGGCAACATGCTGAAGCCCGCGCTCGCCCGCGGCGAGCTGCACTGCGTGGGCGCGACCACCCTGGACGAGTACCGCAAGCACCTGGAGAAGGACGCGGCGCTGGAGCGTCGCTTCCAGAAGGTGCTGGTGGACGAGCCCACGGTGGAGGACACCATCGCGATCCTGCGCGGGCTCAAGGAGCGCTACGAGGTGCACCACGGGGTGGACATCACCGACCCGGCCATCGTCGCCGCGGCCACCCTGTCGCACCGCTACATCTCGGATCGTCAGCTCCCCGACAAGGCCATCGACCTCGTGGACGAGGCAGCGAGCCGGATCCGCATGGAGATCGACTCCAAGCCCGAGGCGATGGACCGCCTGGACCGGCGCCTGGTGCAGCTCAAGATCGAGCGCGAGGCGCTGAAGAAGGAGACCGACGAGGCGTCGCGCGAGCGCCTCGCGAAGCTGGAGTCGGAGATCGCCGGGCTGGAGCGCGAGTACGCGGACCTGGACGAGGTATGGAAGGCGGAGAAGGCCGCGGTGCAGGGCAGCCAGAGCGTGAAGGAGGCCCTGGAGCGCGCGCGCCTCGAGTTCGAGGCGGCGAGCCGCGCCGGGGACCTGCAGCGCATGTCGGAGCTGCAGTACGGGCGCATCCCGGAGCTGGAGAAGCAGCTCAACGAGGCGACCGCGGGCGAGAACGCCCCGACCACCCTGCTGCGCAACAGCGTCACCGAGGAGGAGATCGCGGAGGTGGTCTCGAAGTGGACCGGCATCCCCGTCTCGAAGATGCTCGAGGGCGAGCGCGACAAGCTGCTGCGCATGGAGGAGGGGCTGCACGAGCGCGTCGTGGGCCAGGACGAGGCGGTCACCGCGATCGCGAACGCGATCCGCCGCTCCCGCGCCGGGCTCTCCGACGACCGCCGGCCCAACGGATCGTTCCTGTTCCTGGGGCCCACGGGCGTCGGCAAGACCGAGCTCACGAAGGCGCTCGCCGAGTTCCTCTTCGACACCGAGGAGGCGATGGTGCGCATCGACATGTCGGAGTTCATGGAGAAGCACTCCGTCGCACGCCTGATCGGCGCGCCGCCGGGCTACGTGGGCTACGAGGAAGGCGGTTACCTGACCGAGGCGGTGCGCCGCAAGCCGTACTCCGTGGTGCTGCTGGACGAGGTGGAGAAGGCGCACCCCGACGTGTTCAACGTGCTGCTGCAGGTGCTCGAGGACGGGCGCCTCACCGACGGCCACGGGCGCACCGTCGACTTCCGCAACGTGGTGGTGGTGATGACCTCCAACCTCGGCTCGCAGCTCATCCAGGAGCTCGCCGGGGAGGAGAACTACGCCGCGATGAAGGACGCGGTGATGGAGACCGTGGCCACCCACTTCCGCCCGGAGTTCATCAACCGCATCGACGACGTGGTGGTGTTCCACCCGCTCGGAAAGGACCAGCTGCGCGCGATCACCCGCATCCAGGTGGAGCGCCTGCGCGAGCGCCTCGCGCAGCAGAAGCTGGGGCTGAGCCTCAGCGAGGCGGCGCTGGACCGGCTGGGCGAGGCCGGGTTCGACCCGGTGTACGGCGCCCGGCCGCTGAAGCGGGCGATCCAGCACGAGCTGGAGAACCCGCTGGCGCAGGCGCTGCTGGCGGGACGCTTCCGGCCCGGCGAGCGCATCGTGGTGGAGGTCGCGCCGGACGGCCTGACCTTCTCCGCGGAGCCGGCCTCGGAAGCGGCCTGACGCCGCGCGCGGGCCCCCCGGACGGGGGCTCGCGCGCCGCCCGCGCACGCCACCGGACAACGCCCCGCCGGGCGCCTCGCGCGCCGGGCTGCAGCCCCGCCTGCGGGGCCCGTTCCTCGCATCCAGGAGCCAATCGGGCTAGTATCGGAAGGTCAGAAAAGACCTTCTGCTTCAGCGAGGTACGTCATGGCGGTTTCCGCTGCCCACGTCCCCCTCACGGGATTGGCCCGCAAGCTCGTGATGGACGGGCTGCTTGACGAGGACTCGGCGTCCCAGGCGTGGGAGGAGTCCCTGAGCGACAAGGTGCCCTTCGTCAGCCACGTCGTGGCCAAGGGGCTGGTCGACTCGGCCACCATCGCGCAGATCGCCGGCGAGGAGTTCGGCGTCCCGGTGCTCGACCTGGACGCGATCGAGATCGACCCGGACGTGACGAAGGTGGTGCAGGAGAAGATGGTCCGCGACCACCAGACGCTGCCCGTCTACCGGCGCGGCAACCGGCTGTTCATCGCAGTGGCCGACCCCACGAACCTGCAGATCCTCGACGAGATCCGCTTCGCCACCAGCAAGCAGACCGAGGCCATCCTGGTCGAGGCGGACAAGCTCGCGAAGACCATCGAACGCGCGCTGGAGGCGGCCGACACGTCGATGGACATGGGCGAGGACGACGACCTCGACGGTCTCGAGGACCTGGAGGTCGCCGAGGAGAAGGACGACGACGGCGGAGCCGGCCTCGAGGTGGACGACGCGCCGGTCGTGAAGTTCGTCAACAAGCTGCTGCTGGACTGCATGAAGAAGGGCGCGTCGGACATCCACGTCGAGCCCTACGAGAAGTTCTGCCGGGTGCGCTTCCGCATCGACGGCATGCTCGCCGAGGTCGCGCGCCCGCCGCTCGCGCTGGCGAGCAAGATCGCGGCGCGCATCAAGGTCATGTCGCGCCTCGACGTGTCGGAGCGCCGCGTGCCGCAGGACGGCCGCATCAAGCTCAAGCTGTCGAAGACCAAGGCGATCGACTTCCGCGTCAGCACCTGCCCGACGCTGTTCGGCGAGAAGGCCGTGCTGCGTATCCTCGACTCCAGCATGAGCATTCCGCTCGACCAGCTGGGTTACGAGGACTTCCAGCTCGAGATCTTCCTGCGCAACCTGAACAAGCCCTACGGCATGTTCCTGGTCACCGGCCCGACGGGCAGCGGCAAGACGGTGTCGCTCTACAGCGGCATCCACCTCCTGAACAAGCCCGACATCAACATCTCCACGGCCGAGGACCCGGTCGAGATCAACCTGCCCGGCGTCAACCAGGTGCAGGTGGACGAGAAGACGGGCATGACCTTCGAGAAGGCGCTCAAGGCCTTCCTGCGCCAGGACCCGGACATCATCCTGGTCGGCGAGATCCGGGATCTCATCACGGGCAACATCGCGATCAAGGCGGCGCAGACGGGCCACATGGTGATGTCCACCCTGCACACCAACGACGCGCCGCAGACCCTGACGCGAATGGTGGACATGGGCATCAAGCCCTTCGCCATCGCCACCGCGGTGAACATCATCACCGCGCAGCGCCTCGGGCGCCGGCTGCACTCGTGCAAGCAGCCGCTGGAGGTGCCCGAGGAGGCGCTGCTCAAGGAGGGCTTCACCAAGGAGCGCATCGAGCAGGGGCTCAACCTGTACGAGGCGAACGGCTGCGACGCCTGCACCAAGGGCTACAAGGGCCGCGTCGGCATCTACCAGGTGATGGAGGTCTCGGAGGCGATGAAACGCCTGGTGATGGAGGGGCGCAACGCCATCGACATCGCGGACCAGGCGCGCGAGGAAGGGATCCCCGACATCCGCATGTCGGCGCTGAAAAAGGTGGCCGACGGCATGACGGACATCGTCGAGATGAACCGGGTCACCCAGGAGTAACTGTCCATGGCACAAGCCGCAAAGGCCGCGATGTTCGTCTACGAGGGGACGGACAAGAAGGGCCAGAAGGTGAAGGGCGAGATGTCGAGCACCAGCGACGCTCTGGTCAAGGCGACGCTGCGCCGGCAGGGCATCAGCTCCGTCAAGGTCAAGAAGAAGCCGAAACCGCTGTTCGGCGGACTGAGCGGCAAGAAGATCGAGGCCAAGGACATCGCGATCTTCAGCCGCCAGATGGCCACCATGATGGCCTCCGGCGTGCCGCTGGTGCAGTCTTTCGAGATCGTCGGCCGCGGCCACGAGAATCCGAAGATGCAGGAGCTGATCCTGAACATCAAGTCGGACGTGGAGGCGGGCAACACCCTCGCCGATTCGCTGGCCAAGCACCCGGAGCAGTTCGACGACCTGTACATCGCGCTGGTGCGCGCGGGCGAGGCGGCGGGCATCCTGGAGACGCTGCTCGACAAGATCGCGACCTACAAGGAGAAGGTCGAGGCGATCAAGGGCAAGATCAAGAAGGCGCTGTTCTACCCCACCGCGGTGCTGGTCATGGCCTTCGTCGTGACCGCCGTGCTGATGATCTTCGTGATCCCGCAGTTCGCGGCGCTGTTCGCTGACTTCGGCGCCGACCTCCCGGCGATGACCGTGATGGTCATCGACATGTCGAACTTCTTCGTCGCCTACTGGTTCTTCATGCTGGTCGGGATCATCGGTGCGGTCATGGGCATCACGCAGCTCAAGAAGCGCAGCGCCGCGTTCCGGCGCCTGCTCGACCGGCTGTCTCTGAAGCTGCCGGTCATCGGCGACATCCTGGTCAAGGCCACCATCGCACGCTTCGCGCGCACCCTGTCCACGATGTTCGCGGCCGGCGTGCCGCTCGTCGAAGCGATGGACTCGGTGGCCGGCGCCGCGGGCAACATCGTGTACGGGGATGCCATCATCCGCATGCGCGACGAGATCGCGACCGGGCAGCAGCTGCAGGTGGCGATGCGCGACACGAACCTGTTCCCCAACATGGTCGTGCAGATGGTGGCGATCGGCGAGGAGTCCGGCTCCATCGACCAGATGCTCGGCAAGGTCGCGGACTTCTACGAGCGCGAGGTCGACGACGCGGTGGACGCGCTGAGCAGCCTCATGGAGCCGCTGATCATGGCGGTGCTGGGCGTGCTCATCGGCGGTCTGGTGATCGCGATGTACCTGCCCATCTTCAAGATGGGCCAGGTGGTCTGAGCCCACTCCGGCGGGCCGCCCCGGCCCGCCGGTCCCGTCCCGCGGCGCCGCAGGGTCGGCGCGCCGGATCGGACGCCCGCAGCCCGCGCCCGTGACTCTCGTCCACTACCTGCAGGCCCATCCGGGCCTGGCCATCGGCATCGCGCTGGTGCTGGGCCTGCTCGTCGGCAGCTTCCTGAACGTGGTGATCCACCGCCTGCCGCTGATGATGGAGCGCGAGTGGCGCGAGCAGTGCGCCGAGCTGATGGACGACTCGGCGCCGTCGCCGGCGGCGCCCCGGGACGAGCCCGCCGCGGCGCCGTTCAACCTGGTGGTGCCCCGCTCGCGTTGCCCGAGCTGCGGCACCCTGATCAAGGCGCACCAGAACGTACCGTTGCTGAGCTGGGCGCTGCAGCGCGGGCGTTGTGCGACCTGCGGCTGGCGCATCCCGCTGCGCTACCCGGCGGTGGAGCTGCTGACCGGCGTGCTGGCCGCAGCCGTGGTCGCGCAATTCGGGATCACGCTCGCCTGCGCCGGCGCCCTGGGCCTGACCTTCGCCCTCGTCGCGCTGGCCTTCATCGACCTCGACACGCAGTTCCTTCCCGACGGAATCACCCTGCCGCTGATCTGGGCCGGTCTGCTGATGAACCTCGGCGGGACCTACGTGAGCCTCGAGCAGGCGGTGATCGGCGCGGTCGCGGGCTACCTGTGCCTGTGGCTGGTCTACCACGGCTTCCGGCTGCTGACCGGCAAGGAAGGCATGGGCTACGGAGACTTCAAGCTGATGGCGGCACTCGGCGCGTGGCTGGGCTGGAGCGTGCTGCCGGGCGTGGTGTTGCTGTCCTCGGTGGTGGGCGCGGTGGTGGGCGTGGCGCTCATCGCGCTGCGCGGCCACGATCGCCAGGTACCCATCCCGTTCGGGCCCTACATCGCGGTCGCGGGCTGGATCGCGCTGATGTGGGGCGACGCCGTCCGCGGGCTGTACCTGTGATCCGCACGCGGCGATGAGGCCGGCGCTGGTGGTCGGGCTCACCGGTGGCATCGCCAGCGGCAAGAGCACGGTGGCGCGCCTGTTCCGGGCGCTGGGGGTTCCGGTGATCGACGCCGACGAGGCGGCCCGCGAGGCGGTGGCGCCGGGCAGCGACGGCCTCGCCGCGATCCGCGAGCGCTTCGGCGACGAGGTGCTCGGCCCGGACGGCGCCCTGGACCGGGTGCGCATGCGCCAGCGGGTGTTCGCCGACGAGGAGGCCCGCCGCGCCCTGGAAGCCATCGTGCATCCGGCCGTGCGGCGCATCATGGACGCGCGGCTGGCCGCCTGCGCAGCGCCGTACGCGATCTCGATGGTGCCGCTGCTCATCGAGACCGGCCAGGCGGACCGCGTCGACCGGGTTCTGGTGGTGGACACGCCGCCGGCGAAGCAGATCGAGCGCGCCCGGGCCCGGGACGGCAGCTCGCGCGACGTGATCGAGGGGATCCTGCGCGCGCAGGCCAGCCGCGACGCCCGGCTCGCACGCGCCGACGACGTCATTCACAACGAAGATTCTCCGGCCGCGCTGCAGCCCCAGGTCGAGCGGCTGCACCGCAGCTACCTGGGCCTGGCCGCTCGCTTGCGAGCCGATCCGCATCAGTGAAACAATCCCTGCAGTCACCGGGACCCCGGCCGCGCACGGGCAGCCGCCCGTCGCCGAGCGGCCTCGCGGGCCCGCGAATTCACGCCCCGCGAGGCTGCCAATGGCGGCGCCCCGCCCCGGGCGCCGGCTCAGGAACGATCACCCCGACCCCATGAGCGCGCAAGGCTGGATCTGTTACGAGCAGCCGCTTTCCGAGCGCGTGCGCACGATGCTGCGCCTGGAGTTCCTGTTCGAGCGCGCCCACCACTCGATGGCCGGTGACGACCGGCTGTCCAGCCGCGGCACCGTCGACTCGCTGATCGACGTGATGTCGGTGCTCGGGCGCGCCGACCTGAAGAAGGAGCTGATCAAGGAGCTCGAGCGGCACGCCCTGACCCTGGACTCGCTGTCGCGCAACCCCAACGTCGATCCCCAGCGCCTGCAGGAGGTGCAGGACCGGGTGGATGGCCTGCTCACCCGGCTGAAAGGCGCCGAGCTGGGCTTCGGGCAGGATCTGCGCAACAACGAGCTGTTCAACGCGATCCGCCAGCGCAGCAGCATCCCCGCGGGGACCTGCGACTTCGACCTGCCCGCGTACCACCACTGGCTGCAGCTTCCCGCCGAGCGGCGCAGCGAGGATCTCGGCCAGTGGCTGGGGAGCTTCGACCTGCTGCACGACGCCGTGCAGCTGTGCCTGCGCCTCGTGCGCGACAGCGGCGTGTCCAGCGAGGAGGTGGCCGAGGGCGGCATGTTCCAGCGCAGCCTCGAGAGCACCACGCCCTGCCAGATGGTGCGCGTGTGCCTGCCCGCGGGCAGCGACGTGTTCCCCGAGATCAGCGCCGGTCGCCATCGCTTCACGGTGCGCTTCATGCGCCAGCTTCGTCCCGAGGAACGTCCCACCCAGTCCCAGGAGGACACCGGCTTCCGCCTGGTGTGCTGTGTCATATGAGAACCCGCGCCCCCCTCCCCCGCCTGCTCAGGCGCCGCCGCCGCGCGAGCGCCGCCGCGGCCGGGCTGCGCGGCATCGCCCGTGCGGCAGCGCCGCGCGCCGCCGGACCCGGCCGTACGACGTCGTGCGCGGCGGCGCCGGGGAATCACGCGCCGTGAACGCCCAGGCCGCCGTGTTCGACGTGACCGGTGCCGGCTTCCAGTCGCAGGTACTGGACGCGTCGCGTCGCACGCCGGTGCTCGTGGACTTCTGGGCCGCATGGTGCGCGCCGTGCAAGGCGCTGGCGCCGGTGCTCGAGCGCCTCACGCACGAGTACGAAGGCCGCGTTACGCTCGCGAAGGTGGACACCGACGCGGAGCGCGAGCTGGCCGCGGCGCACGGCGTGCGCAGCCTGCCCACGGTACGCCTGTTCGTCGACGGGGAGCCGGTCGCGGAGTTCATGGGCGCGCAGCCGGAATCCGCCGTGCGCGCGTTCCTGGACCGTCACCTGCCTCCGGCGGCGGGCGGACCGCTGGACGCGCTCGCGGCGGCGCTGGACGACGGCGACCTGGACGCCGCGTCGGCTGCGCTGGCCGCGCTGCCCGAGGGACTGCGCGACGGCGCTGCCGCGCGCGGCCTCGGCGCCCGCCTCGCGCTGCTGCGCGCGACGGTCGACCCGCCGGGAGAGCCGGAGCTGCGCGCGAGGGCCGAGGCCGATCCGTCGGACCTGGAGGCCCGCTTCCAGCTCGCGTTGCGCGATGCCACCGGCGGGCGGCCCGAGCAGGCCATGGACGCGCTGCTCGCGATCGCGTCGCGCAGCCGCGCGTTTCGCGACGACGGCGCACGCGAGGCGCTGCTGCAGGTGTTCGCGATGCTGGGCGCGGACGATCCGCGGGTCGTGGAGTACCGCCGCAGGCTCGCGTCGGCGCTGCACTGAGCTCGTGAGTCTTTCGCCCGCCGGCGGCGGGCGGTGGCCGCCCGCCTGCATCCGGTGCCCGCCGGCGCGCCAGGCGCCGTGACACGCTCAGGCCGGATTGTCGTCGTGCAGGTCCAGCTCCGGCGCCACGTCGAGCGGCGCCAGCGCAGCGCGCACCGCGGCGTGGCGCGGATCCGCGAGCAGCGCGTCGCGTGACGGCCGGGCGCGGGCGTGGAAGCGCGCGAGACGCGACGCCCGCACCGGGTCGTCGACCGTGGAGATGGACGACACGACCGTCTCGGCCGCCGCGCGGTCGTTGCACACCAGCACCATGTCGCAACCGGCGTCCAGCGCGCGCGCCGCGCGATCGGCCGGCGCACCGGCCGCGTGCGCGCCGTGCATGGACAGGTCGTCGCTGAACACCGCCCCCAGGTAGCCGAGCTCGCCGCGCAGCACCTCGCGCAGCCAGCGTCGCGAGAAGCTGACCGGCATGCGGTCCACCGCCGGCACCAGCAGGTGCGCGGTCATCACGCCGGCCAGCGTGCCGGCGCCGAGGCGCTCGAACGGCAGCATGTCCTGCAGGCGGAAGGTGTCGAGGTCCCGCGGATCCACCGGCAGCGCCAGGTGCGAGTCCTCCGCGACGCCGCCGTGCCCCGGGAAGTGCTTGCCGACGCCGGGCATTCCGGCCTCGCGCATGCCGCGCAGCGTGGCCCGCGCCAGCGCCGTGACGACGTCCACGTCGTGATGGAAGGCGCGATCGCCGATGACCTGGCTGCAGCCGCGGTCCAGGTCCAGCACCGGCGCGAAGCTCATGTCCACGCCGCACGCACGAAGCTCCGCCGCCATCAGCCAGCCGGCATCCACGGCGAGGCGCGACGCGCGCTCCGGATCGCGGTCGTGAACCCTGCCGAAGGCGGCAGCGGCCGGCAGCGCGGTGAAGCCTTGCCGGAAGCGCTGCACCCGCCCGCCCTCGTGGTCCACCGCGACCAGCAGGGGCGGGGTGCGCAGCGCGCGGATCGCACCGGTCAGCGCCGTGAGCTGCGCCGGATCGACGAAGTTGCGACTGAACAGGATCACGCCGCCCACCGCCGGGTGCGCCAGCAGCTCGCGATCGGCCGCCGTCAGCGCCGTGCCCTCGATGTCCAGCATCACCGGCCCCAGACTCATGTCGCCTCCGTCAGCCGCCGGACGCGGCCCGCGCCCCGCCGCGGCGGACGTCGAGGCGGTCGCGCAGCCGGTCGCCCAGCACGTTCACCGACAGCACGAGCATGCTGAGGGTCACCGCGGGCACCACGACCAGGTGCGGCGCAACCAGCAGGTAGCGCGTGCCTTCCTGGATGATGCTGCCCCAGGACGCCTGCGGCGGCTGCACCCCGAGCCCGAGAAAGGACAGCCCCGCCTCGCCGATGATCACCGCGGCGATGCCGAAGGTAGCCTCGACGATCAGCGGCGCCGCGATCAGCGGCAGCACGTGGCGGACCACGATGCGCGGCGCGCGTGCGCCCAGAGCGATCGCCGCCAGCACGTGCTCGCGGTGCTTCAGCGACAGCGTCTGTGCGCGCGAGAGCCGCGCGAAGCCCACCCAGCCCACCGCCGACAGCGCGAGCACCACGTTGTCGATGCCGGGCCCGAGGATGCCGGCGAGCGCGATGGCGAGGAGGATCCCGGGGAACGCCAGGAACACGTCGATGACCCGAACGACCACGTGATCCACGGCGCCGCCCAGCCACGCGCTGGTGGTGCCGATCGCGGTGCCCAGCAGCAGCGACACCGCGACCACCGATCCCGCGACCAGCAGCGAGGTGCGCGCCCCGGTGATCAGTCGATCCAGCAGCGGGCGGCCCAGCTCGTCGTGCCCCAGCAGCGCGTGGGGCCCCGGCCCCTGGAGCATGTGCGGCAGGCTCACGCGGTCCGGCTCCAGATCCAGCACCGGGGCGGTCAGCGCCAGCAGCGACCAGCCCCCCAGCACGGCGGCCGCCAGCCAGATGGACGCGCGAGCGAGCATCGTCAGCCCCCGCGCAGGCGGATGCGGGGATCCAGCCACGCGTAGGCCAGGTCCGTGAGGCTGTTGACCAGCACGTAGCTGACGCTGATCACCAGCACGCAGCCCTGCAGCAGCGGGTAGTCGCGGCGCTGTATGGCTTCCACGGTGAGGGAGCCCAGACCCGGCCAGGAGAACACGATCTCGGTGATCACCGCGCCCGCGAGCAACGCCCCGAGCTGCAGCCCCAGCAGCGTCACGACCGGCAGCATCGCGTTGCCGAGCGCGTGACGCAGCAGCACCCCGACCTCGTCCAGACCCTTCGCGCGCGCGGTGCGGATGAAGTCCTCGCCCAGCACCTCGAGCAGCGTCGAGCGCAGCATGCGCGCCAGGATCGCCGCGAGCGCCGTGCCCAGCGTGAACGCCGGCAGCACCAGCGCCCCGGCGCCCTCGCGACCGCTCACCGGCAGCCAGCCCAGCGTGAAGGAGAACACCAGGATCAGCACCGGCCCCAGCACGAAGTTGGGGATGGACACCCCCAGGGTGGCGAACGCGATCGCCGCGTGGTCGGCGCCGCTGCCGCGGCGAAGCGCGGCCACGGAGCCCAGCGGCAGCGCGATGGCCAGCGCCACCGCCAGCCCGGCGGCCGCCAGCTCGGCGGTGGCGGGCAGCCGCTCCGCGATCAGGGACGCGACCGGGCGTCGCGCGTGCAGCGACGTGCCGAGATCCAGGCGCGCGAGGTCTGCCAGGAACGCGGCGAACTGCTCCGGCAGCGGCCGATCCAGGCCCAGCGCCGTGCGCAGCGCCGCACGGTCGGCCGGCTGCGCCGACTCGCCCAGCATCACCTCCACCGGATCCCCCGGCACCAGGTGCACCAGCGAGAACACCAGCACGCTGACCCCGAACACCGTGATCGCGGCGCTCGCGAGACGCGACAGCGCGAACGCGATCACGTTGCCGCCGCCGCGCGCTCGAAGCGCGCGTCCAGCCCCAGCCTCTCGGCCAGGTGCGTGGCGACACCCGCGGCGGCAGACGCGACGTCCAGCGCGATCCCGAGGTCCGCCAGGCGCGTCACCGCGAGCCCCTCGTAGCCGCACGGGTTGATGCGCGCGAACGGCGCGAGGTCCAGGTCGACGTTGAGCGCGAGACCGTGATACGTGCTCGCGTTGCGCACCCGCAGCCCCAGGGCCGCAACCTTCGCGCCGTCGACGTACACGCCCGGCGCGCCGGCGCGCCGCTCGCCGCGGACCCCGTGCGCGGCCAGCAGGTCGATCACGGCCCCTTCCAGGCACTGCACCGCGGTGCGCACGCCGACGCCCAGCCGCCTGAGGTCGAGCAGCGTGTACACCACGGCCTGTCCCGGCGCGTGGTACGTGACCTGCCCCCCGCGATCGGAGCACACGATCGGGATCGCGCCGGGCGCGAGCAGGTGCTCTCGGCGCCCGGCCTGGCCCAGCGTGAACACCGGCGGATGCTCGAGCAGCCACAGCTCGTCCGGCGTGTCCGCGTCCCGCCGGGCGGTGAAGCGGCGCATGTCGTCCCAGGCGGCGGCGTAGTCGCGAAGCCCCATCGCCCGCACCCGCAGCGCGGGCGCGGCGCCGCGGCGCCCGTTCATCGTGCCGTCACCGCGTCGCGCACGCCGCGCGTTCGCACGGCACCGGCGCCCGCGAAGTGGCGGCCCGCCGCCGCGAGCCGCCCGCCCGGACCGCGGGCGCCACCGCGGCCGGCGGCGCGCTCGATTCGCGCACGCTCACTGGAACAGCAGCCGCACGCTGTCCGTGGCGCGCTGCCACAGGCTGCCCTCGCGCACCGTCTCCAGCGCGACCATCGGCCGCTCGGCCACCAGGTCGCCCTCGAAGCTGACCCGCAGCTCGCCCAGCACCTGGCCCTGCACCAGCGGCGCCTCCAGCCGCGCCTCCACCGACATGCTCGGGTCCAGGCGCTCGTACTGGCCGCGCGGCACGGTGACGAACAGGTCCTCGCGAAGGCCCAGCGGCAGCAGCTCGCGCTCGCCCTTCCACACGCGCACGTCGTGGATCGCCTTGCCGGCCTCGTACAGACGATGGGTCTCGAAGAAGCGAAAGCCGTACGACAGCAGCGCACGGCTGTGGCGCGCCCGCGAACGCTCCCCGTCGGTACCCATCACCACGCTCACGAGCCGCATCCCGTCGCGCAGCGCCGACGCGACGAGGCAGTAGCCGGCCGACTCCGTGTGCCCGGTCTTCAGCCCGTCCACGCTGGCGTCCTGCCACAGCAGCTTGTTGCGGTTGTACTGGGTGATGCCGTTGTAGACGAACTCCTTCTGCGCGTGCAGCGCGTAGTGCTCCGGGAAGTCCCGGATCAACGCGATGGCCAGCGTCGACATGTCGCGCGCGGTGGTGTAGTGCTCCGGATCCGGCAGGCCCGATGCATTCACGAAATGGCTGCTCTCGAGCCCGATGCGCGCCGCGTACTGGTTCATCAGATCGCTGAACGCCGCCTCGTCGCCCGCGACGTGCTCCGCGAGCGCGACGCTGGCGTCGTTCCCGCTCTGGATGACGACGCCCTTGATCAGCTCGTCGACCGGCACACGGGTGTCCACTTCGATGAACATGCGCGAGCCGGGCATCTGCCACGCCTTCTTGCTCACCAGCACCTGGTCGTCCAGCGCGATCTTGCCGGCCTTCAGTTCGGCGAAGACCACGTAGATGGTGAGCATCTTCGTGAGGCTCGCCGGCTCCACGCGCTCGTCGGCGTTGTGCTCGGCGATCGTGCGCCCGCTGTGGAAGTCGCGCAGCAGCCACGCGCGGGCGTCGAGGTCGGGCGGCGCCGGGACCGGCGCCGCCGCGGCGGCCGGTCCGGCGCACGGCAGCACGAGCGCGAGGGTCAGCGCCGCGCGGGCGGCGAGGAGCCGCCCGCGGCGGGCGGCGCGATGGAGGCCGGACGCTTGGAAATCCATGATTCTCCCGAAGCCGTGGGTGTGGCATGCCGCACGGGCGGGAAACGCTCGCAGACGGCGCGTCGCGCCGTGCGCCGAGCTTCCCTGCCCCGGGCGCGATTCTACACCGCGCCCTTGCGCGCCCCGTGGCGCGGCAGTGCGTGAAACGGGCGAATTCGGGCAGCCCGCGCCTGCTCCACGACGGCCGGCGGACGAACGGGGCCCGGGCACGGCGTCGCGCCGCGCACGCGCGCCATGTCCACCCCGCGGCCCGCTGGACGGTGCGCGCACCCGGGCGCTGCGCGCGGCGCGCGCACGACGGCCCGCAACGGCTGTTCAGTCGATCACGATCTGCGGCGGATCCAGCCCGATGTCGACGATGCGCTGCGACAGGCGGTCTGCCGCGGCAACGTCGGAGAGCGGTCCGAGGCGCACCCGGTACAGCCGCAACCCGCCGATTCGCGCCTCCTCCACCCGCACGGCCGCGCCGGGCAGCGACGCGAGCCGCGCGCGCACGCGGTTCGCGTTCGCGGGCTCCGAGAACGCGCCCGCCTGCAGGAAGATGCGGGGCGCGTGGCCGGGCGCCTCGATGGAGACGGGCACCGCGCGCGCGGGCGGCGGCGCCCGGTCACCGGCGCCGATCGCGCGTACCTCGACCAGTCCGGTGCCCTCGCGCACGATGTCCAGCTTGCGCGCCGCCGCGTACGAGAGATCGATCAGGCGGTTGTCGTGGAACGGACCGCGATCGTTGACGCGCAACACCGTCCTGCGGCCGTTGCGCAGGTTCGTCACCTCCACGTAGGTCGGCAGCGGCAACGTCTTGTGCGCGGCGGTCATCGCGTGCATGTCGTAGGTCTCGCCGCTGGAGGTGCGCCGCCCATGGAACTTCGCGCCGTACCAGGACGCGATGCCGCGCTCGCGGTATCCGCTGGCGGTCTTCAGCGTGCGGTATTGCCGGCCGAACACCTCGTACGACTCCGGGTTTCCGTAACGGCTGCGCGGCTCGGCGCGCGGCACCGGGTCGGCCGGGATCGGCGGCAACGGCTCGCCCGGCTGCGGCCCGCGATCGCGCGGCGCCGGCGCGCCGCAGGCCGCGAGCAGCAGCGCCGCGAGCGATGCGGCGGCGGCCCGCAGCCCGCGGCGTGTCCGCACCGTCGTCACCCGCCGGCGCCGCGCCGCGCGGCGATGGCCTCGGCGAGCTGGAACACCGCCATCGCGTAGAGCTCGCTGCGGTTGTAGCGGGTGATCACGTAGAAGTTCTCGAAGCCCAGCCAGTACTCGTCGCCGTCCCGAGCCTCCAGCCTGATCAGGGCCGCGCGTTGCGCGCCCGCGACCGGCGCCGACGGCCTGACGCCCACCTTCGCGAACGCGTCGAGCCCGCTGTGGGGCTTGACGCCGCGCTCCACCAGCGCGGCCGGGTCGCCGCTCACCGTTGCGGGCACCGCGACGGGCGCGCCGCGCACCCAGCCGTGGCGCCCGAGATAGCTCGCGACGCTGCCCACCGCGTCGTCCAGGCTGTCGATGAGATCGCGCCGCCCGTCGCCGTCGAAGTCGACGGAGTACTCGCGGTAGCTGCTGGGGATGAACTGCGGGATCCCCATCGCCCCGGCGTACGAGCCCTGCACGGCCGCGACGTCCAGGCGCTCCTCCTCGGCCAGCGCGAGGTAGTGGCCCAGCTCGCGCCGGAAGAAGGGCGCGCGGCGCGGGAAGCGGAAGCCCAGCGTGGCCAGCGCGTCCAGCACGCGGATGCTGCCGGCGCGGGCGCCGTAGAAGGTCTCGACGCCGATGATCGCGACGATGATCCGCTCCGCGACCCCGAAGCGCTGCGCGGCGGCCTCCACCAACCGCGCGTGGGCGTCCCAGAACGCGGCGCCCTCCGCGATGCGGCGCTCGGTGAGGAAGATCGGCCGGTAATCCTTCCACGGCTTGGACTCCGCGGGGCGCTGCATCGCTTCCAGCACGTTCGGCAGGATGCGCGCGTCCTCGAGCAGCGCGGCGACGCGCGCGGGGTCCAGTCCGTGCGTGGCGGCGGCCTCGCGTGCGAAGGGCGCGATCTCGGAGTCCGGATCCAGCGCCTCGTGCGCCGTCGCCGTGAAGGCGGCGCTCGCGGCGACGAGTGACGCGGCGGCGAGCAGGCCGCGATGCGCGGTGGCGGATGAAATTCGGGATCGCATGTCGGTGAACCTTCCTCGCGGTGGCGTCGTCCGGAGCCCTCAGTCCGAGAGCAGTCGACGGTGGGTGTGTATGGACATCAGCAGGCCGAAGCCCGCCATCAGGGTGACTATGGAGGTGCCGCCGTAGCTGACCAGCGGCAGGGGCACTCCTACCACCGGCAGCAGCCCGCTCACCATCCCGATGTTCACGAACACGTAGACGAAGAAGGTGAGCACCAGGCTGCCCGCCACCAGCCGCCCGAACGCGTCCTGCGCATTGATGGCGATGTGCAGCCCGCGGAACACGATGAACAGGTAGATCGCGAGCAGTGTGACCACGCCCAGCAGGCCGAACTCCTCGCTGAACACGGCGAACACGAAGTCCGTGGAACGCTCCGGCAGGAACTCGAGCTGCGACTGCGTGCCGTTCAGCCAGCCCTTGCCGTACAGGCCCCCGGAACCGATCGCGATCTTGGACTGGATGATGTGATAGCCCGCGCCCAGCGGATCCTGCTGCGGATCGAGGAAGGTCAGCACCCGCTGGCGCTGGTAGTCGTGCATCACGTACCACAGCGCCGGCAGGCAGGCCGCGGCGAGCACTCCCGCGAAGCCGATGAGGCGCCAGCCCACGCCGGCCAGGAACAGCACGAACACCCCGGAGCTCGCGATCAGCACCGAGGTGCCCAGGTCCGGCTGGCGCGCGATCAGCAGCGTCGGCAGCGCCACCAGCGCGAGCCCCACCAGCACCCGGCCGAGGCGCGGCGGAAGCGCGCGCTCGGCGAGGAACCAGGCCACCATCATCGGCACGCTGATCTTCGCGATCTCGGAGGGCTGGAACTTCACCGGCCCCAGCGGCAGCCAGCGCTGCGCGCCCTGCGCGATGTCGCCGAACAGCAGCACCGCCCCGAGCAGGCCCAGGCCCAGCACGTACAGCCACGGAGCCCAGTACAGCAGGTGCGACGGCGCGACCTGGGCCAGCACGAACATCACGCCGAAGGCGATGAGCATGCGCACGCCCTGGCGCACCACGAGGTCCGTGCTCTCGCCGCCGGCGCTGTAGAGCACCACCAGGCCGAGTCCGCACAGCATCAGGAGTCCGAGCAGCAGCGGCACGTCCACGTGCAGCCGCTGCGACCATGTGCGCGGCTCCTGCATCAGTTCACGCCGCCCGGCGCCTGGGTGACCAGCATGCGTCCCCCGGGGCGGCCCGGCTCGGCCTCCGACGCGAGGTAGTAATCCATGACGGCGCGCGCGACTGGCGCCGCGGAGCGGCTCCCGCTGCCGCCGTTCTCCACCAGCACGGCCACCGCGATCCGCGGACGGTCCACCGGCGCGAAGCCGACGAACAGGCCGTGGTCACGCAGCTTCTTCGCGATCGCGTCCTCGTCGTACTTCTCCTCCTGCCCGATGGAGAACACCTGCGCAGTGCCGGTCTTGCCGGCGATGCGGTACGTGGCGCCCGCGGCGATCCGCCGCGCGGTGCCGCGCGGCCCGTGCACCACGTCCTCCATCGCGTCGACCACCACCTGCCAGTTCGCGGCGCCGCGCGTGGCGATGTGCGCGGCGCCGCCCGACTCGTCGCTGATCTCGGCGCGCCCGCCGTCACGGTGCTCGCGCTGCATCACCAGGCGCGGGCTGATCTTGAGCCCGCGCATCGCGAGGGTCGCGGTCGCATGCGCGAGCTGCAACGGCGTCGTGAGGGTGAAGCCCTGCCCGATGCCCGTGATCAAGGTCTCGCCCGGGTACCAGGGCTGGTGCTTGACCGCGCGCTTCCACGCACGCGACGGGTTCAGCCCGGAGCTCTCGCCGTCGAGATCGATGCCGGTGCGCTCGCCGAAGCCGAACCGGCGCATGTACTCGTGCATGCGGTCGATGCCCATGTCCATCGCGAGCTCGTAGAAGTAGACGTCGCAGGACTGCACGATGGACTCGTGCAGCCCCACCCGCCCGTGACCGGTACGTTTCCAGTCGCGGTAGCGGTGCTCCTTGCCGGGCAGCCGGAACCAGCCGGGGCACCAGACCTGGCGATGCGACTTCTCCACGTCCAGCTCCAGCCCGGCGAGTGCGAAGAAGGGCTTCACCGTGGAGCCCGGCGGGTACTGGCCGTTGAGCGCGCGATTGAACAGGGGGCGGCCCGGCGAGCGCAGCAGCGCGCGGTACGAGCGGTGATCGATGCCATCGACGAACAGGTTGGAGTCGAAGCCTGGCTTGCTCACGAAGGCCAGCACCCCGCCGGTCACCGGATCGATGGCCACCACGGCCCCGTTCTCCTCGCCCAGCGCCGCGATCGCGGCCTGCTGCAGGCCCACGTCCAGGTGCAGGGTGAGGTTGTCGCCCGGCACCGGATCGCGTCGCTCGAGCACGCGCAGCACCCGCCCCTGGGCGTTGATCTCGACGTGCTGGTAGCCGACCTCGCCGTGCAGCGCGTCCTCGTAGGACTGCTCCACGCCGGTCTTGCCCACGTGGCTGGTGCCCCGGTAGTCCGTCGCGGGCAGGCTCTTCAGCTCGCGCTCGCTGATGCGCCCGACGTAGCCCACGACGTGTGCGGTGAGCGGTCCGAGCGGGTAATAACGCCCGAGGCGAGCTTCCACGTCCACGCCCGGAAAGCGGTGCCGGTTCACCGAGAAGCGGGCCACCTCCTCCTCGGTGAGGCGAAGCCTCAGCGGCACCCGCTGGAAGCGCCGGCTGGAGCGCAACCCGCGGCGGAAACGCTCGCGGTCCGCGTCCGTGATCTCGACGATCTGCGACAGCGCCTCCACGGTCGCTTCCAGATCCTCCACCGCTTCCGGCACCACCTCCAGGCTGAACGCGGCGGTGTTCTCGGCCAGCACCACCCCGTTGCGGTCGAACACGAGGCCGCGGGTCGGCGGCACCGGCACCACCTTGACCCGGTTGTCCTCGGACAGCGTCGCGAAGTGCCGGTATTCCAGGATCTGCAGGTCGCCCAGGCGCACCACCAGCAGCGCGGTCATCACGCAGATCGCGGCCGCGGCCGCCAGCGCGCGGCCGCGGAAGAGCTGGCTCTCCCACACCGCATCCTTGATGGTGACGATCGGTGCCAACTTGCTCGGTTCCCCGGGCGGACCTGCCGCCCGACGTTTGGACGCCAACAGGATGGTGAACAAGCGCATCCTGCGCGTTCTCACCTCGCTGCGCCGAAGACGCGGTCCCCGGCTTGCTCCAGCCATCAAGCACTCAGGTGCTTGATGCTTGCCGGTGCATCCCTGCACCGGACGCAGGCCGGCGAAAGACGGAGTTCTTCACCAGCCTGCTGACACGAACGCAGCCGGCCGCATGCCGGCGCCCGGCGTCCGGACGCCGGGGAACGCGGCCCGGCGGCGAGCGCGCCGCCGCGGCCCGGGCGGCGCTTCAGCTCACCTGGAAACGCCGCCGCATGTCGCGCAGCACGACGAACACCCACGGCCACAGCAGCATGCTGGTCAGCGGCGCGGTGAGGTAGGCCTGAACGCTCACGGGCATGCCCTTGATGCCGTTGATCCACAGCACCAGCGCCTGGAACACGAAGACCAGGCCGAACACCGTGACGCCCTGCTGCCACACCGGCAACACGCGTACCCGGCGGTGGAGCTGGTGCGCGACGTACGCGGTCACCGCCAGCGCGAGGGCGTGCTGCCCGACCAGCGTGCCCGTCATCACGTCCAGCAGCAGCCCCACGACCCAGCCCACCATCACGCCCGCTCGCGACGGCAGCGCCATGCACCAGTAGATCAGCACCAGCGCCACCCAGGCCGGGCGCCACAGCGCCGCCCAGTCCGGCATCGGCAGGGCCGTGAAGATCAGGGCCGCGACGAAGCTCGCCGCGATCACGGCGTTGCTGCGCAGTGCGCCGTGGCCGCTCATCGCGCCCCGCCGCCGCGGTAGGAGGAGTCCAGCAGCCGGCCCTGGCCCTGCGACCAGATGAGCAGCACTTCCCGGTTGCGCTCCAGGCGCGCGCTGGGGGTCACGTCCACCTGCGCGAAGGGCTGGCCGCTGTCGCGCTGCACCCGGGTCACGCGTCCCACCGGATAGCCCTGCGGGAAGCGCCCGCCCAGTCCGGAGGTCACCAGCAGATCGCCGACGCGCAGATCGGCGTTGTTCGGAATGTGCGACAGCACCACCGCATCCGCGGCGCCGGTGCCGGTCGCGACCGCCCGCAGCCCGGTGCGGTGCACCTGCACCGGCAGCGCGTGGCTGGGGTCGGTGATCAGCAGCGCCGTGCTCGAGAACGGGCCCACGCTCACCACCTGCCCCATCACGCCCTGCGAGTCCACCAGCGACTGCCCGGAGAACACGCCGTCGCGCCGCCCCTTGTTCAGCACGATGCGGCGGCTGAACGGGTTCATGTCCACCGACAGCAGCTCCGCGATCAGCACCCGCTCCCCGGTCTTCACCGAGGAGTCGAGCAGCGTTCGCAGCCGGCGGTTCTCGGCCTCCAGCTCGGCCATCTTCTCCAGCCGCGCCTTCAGCCGCAGCCGGTCCACCTTCAGGCGCTCGTTCTCGGAGATCAGGTCGTGGCGCGAGCTCAGGTTCTCGGCCACCCACGCGCCCGCGCGGATTGGCAGGTGCACCGCGTACTGCACCGGGTACACCACCGTGGACAGCGCCGAGCGCAGCGACTGCAGGTGGTTCGCCTTGTGATCCGCCGTCATCAGCAGCACCGAGGCGATCACGGCCAGCACGAGGCGGACCAGGGCCGACGGCCCGCGGATGAAGAGCGGCTTGACAGGGGTGATGACAGGTCCTCCCCGGCGGTCGCTATTCGGTGGCGAACACGTCGACGCCCTTCTCGTCCATCATCTCCAGCGCGCGCCCGCCGCCGCGCGCCACGCAGGTCAGCGGGTCCTCGGCGATGATCACGGGGATCCCGGTCTCCTCCATCAGCAGACGGTCCAGGTCCTTGAGCAGCGCGCCGCCTCCGGTGAGCACCATGCCGCGCTCGGCGACGTCCGCGCCCAGCTCCGGCGGCGTCTGCTCCAGCGCGGTCTTCACCGCACCCACGATGTTGGTGAGCGGCTCCTGCAGCGACTCGAGGATCTCGTTGCTGTTGAGCACGAAGCTGCGCGGGATGCCCTCGGCGAGGTTGCGTCCGCGCACCTCGATCTCGGTCACCTCGGTACCGGGATAGGCGGAGCCGATCTCGTGCTTGATGCGCTCCGCGGTCGCCTCGCCGATCAGGGTGCCGTAGTTGCGCCGGATGTAGTTGATGATCGCCTCGTCGAAGCGATCGCCGCCGGTGCGCACCGACTCGGCGTAGACGATGCCGTTGAGCGAGATCACCGCCACCTCGGTGGTACCGCCACCGATGTCCACGACCATCGAGCCGCTGGCCTCGCTCACCGGCATGCCGGCGCCGATGGCGGCCGCCATCGGCTCCTCGATCAGGTACACCTCGCGCGCGCCGGCGCCGGCCGCCGACTCGCGGATCGCGCGGCGCTCCACCTGGGTGGAGCCGCACGGCACGCACACCAGCACGCGGGGGCTCGGCCGCAGGAACTTGTTCTGGTGGGCCTTGTGGATGAAGTGCTGGAGCATCTTCTCCGTGACCGTGAAGTCGGCGATCACGCCGTCCTTCAGCGGCCGGATGGCCTGGATGTTGCCGGGCGTGCGCCCGAGCATGCTCTTGGCGGCCTCGCCGACCGCCGCGATGTTCTTGGAGCCGCCCGGCCCACGCTCCTGGCGAATGGCCACCACCGACGGCTCGTTGAGGACGATCCCCTGGCCGCGGGCGTAGATCAGCGTGTTGGCGGTGCCGAGATCGATCGAGAGATCGTTGGAGAAAAGTCCCCGTACCCGCTTGAGGATCATCTGTGGAACGGCCCTGTCATGTGCGCTGGAAGGCTGCCCGTCCGGTCGGTCGGGCCCGCGACGTCGGATCCCTGCCGGCGTCGCCGGGGCGTCCCCCACATGCTGTGACGGCGACGTCCCTCCTCCTGTAAACTGGCGCGAAATGTAGCAATGCGTCCGAAATTCAGCAAGTAGAATAAGAATTTAAGCTCGTTACCTCAGCTCGAACACCAATATGTCGCTGCAACCCGAGGACGTCCTGGGCATCGCCCACCTGGCCCGGCTCCACCTGGAGACCGACGAGCTCGGGCACATCGCCGGCGAGCTGTCCGGCATCCTGGACCTGGTCGAGCAGATGAACGCCGCGGACACGTCCAGCGTCCAGCCGATGGCCCATCCGCTGGACGAGGTCCAGCGGCTGCGCCCCGACAGCGTCACCGAGCACGACCAGCGCGAGCGCTTCCAGGCCATCGCGCCGGAGGTGCGCGACGGCCTCTACCTGGTGCCCCGCGTCATCGAGTGAACCCCGGCGCGCCCCGGGCGCGCGAAACTGGCCTGCCACCCATGCACGACCGCTCCGTCGCCGAGCTTCGCCGGGCACTCGACTCGCGGGAGACCTCGAGCGTGGAGCTCACCCGCCACCTGCTGTCGCGCGTCGAGGCGATGAACGACGATCTCAACGCGTTCATCACCGTGACGCCCGAGCGCGCGCTCGCGCAGGCCGAGGCCGCCGACCGTCGCATCCGTGCCGGCGACGCCGGGCCGCTCACCGGCATCCCGCTGGCGCACAAGGACATCTTCTGCACCGACGGCGTGCGCACGAGCTGCGGCTCGCGCATGCTGGATTCCTTCGTCGCGCCCTACGACGCGACGGTGGTCGAACGCCTGGACCGGGCGGGCATGGTGACGCTGGGCAAGACCAACATGGACGAGTTCGCGATGGGCTCGTCCAACGAGACGAGCTGGTACGGGGCGGTGCGAAACCCGTGGGACCGCGAGCGCGTGCCGGGCGGCTCGTCGGGCGGCAGCGCCGCCGCGGTCGCGGCGCGGCTGTGCCCCGTCAGCACGTGCACCGACACCGGCGGCTCGATACGCCAGCCCGCCGCGCTGTGCGGCCTGAGCGGGCTGAAGCCGACCTACGGCCGCGTCAGCCGGTACGGGATGATCGCATTCGCGTCCAGCCTCGATCAGGCCGGCGTACTGGCGGCCAGCGCGGAAGACATCGCGCCGGTGCTGCAGGCGATGTCGGGCCTCGACACTCGCGACTCCACCAGCGTCGCGCGGCCGGTGGACGACTACGCAGGCGTGCTGGGTGACGGCGTGTCGGGCCTGCGGATCGGCGTGCCCCGCGAGCACTTCGGCGAGGGGCTGCACCCGGGCGTGGAGGCGCGCGTGCGCGAGGCGCTGGACGCATTTCGCGACATGGGCGCGACGCTGGTGGACGTGGAGCTTCCGAGCACGCCGCTGTCCATCCCCGCGTACTACGTGGTCGCGCCGGCCGAGTGCTCGTCGAATCTCTCGCGCTTCGACGGGGTGCGCTTCGGCCACCGGGCGGAAAACCCCGTGGACCTCGAGGATCTCTACAAGCGCAGCCGCAGCGAGGGCTTCGGCCGCGAGGTGCGCCGCCGCATCCTGATCGGCACCTACGTGCTGTCGGCCGGCTACTACGACGCGTACTACCTGAAGGCGCAGAAGCTGCGCCGCCTGGTGAGCGCGGACTACGCGGCCGCGTTCGAGCACGTCGACGTGATCATGGGCCCGACGACGCCGGACGTCGCGTTCCGCTTCGGCGAGAAGAGCGGCGATCCGGTCAGCATGTACCTGTGCGACATCTACACCAACGGGGTGAACCTGGCCGGACTGCCGGGCATGTCGATCCCGGTGGGCTTCGCCGACGGCCTGCCGGTGGGGCTGCACATCGTCGGCAACTACTTCGCGGAAGCCCGCCTGCTCGGCGTCGCCCACGCCTACCAGCGCGAGACCGACTGGCACCGACGCGTGCCGGAGGGCTGCGCATGACCTGGGAGAGCGTGATCGGGCTCGAGGTCCACGCCCAGCTCGCGACGCGCAGCAAGATCTTCTCCGGCGCGTCCACCGCGTACGGCGCGGCGCCCAACGTCAACGCGTGCGCCGTCGACCTCGGACTGCCCGGCGTGCTGCCGGTGCTCAACGAGGAGGCGGTCCGCATGGCCGTGATGTTCGGCCTCGCCGTGCACGCGGAGATCGCCGGGCGCTGCATCTTCGCGCGCAAGAACTACTTCTATCCGGACCTGCCCAAGGGTTACCAGATCAGCCAGTACGAGCAACCCATCGTGCGCGGCGGATACCTGATGGTCGATGGCGGCGACGGCGAGGCGATGCGGGTGAGGCTGACCCGCGCGCACCTCGAGGAGGACGCGGGCAAGTCGGTTCACGACGCGTACCAGGGTCAGACCGGCATCGACCTCAACCGCGCCGGAACTCCGCTGCTGGAGATCGTGTCGGAGCCGGATCTGCGCAGCGCGCAGCAGGCCAGTGCCTGCATGCGCGCCATCCACGCGATCGTGCGCTACCTCGGAATCTGCGACGGCAACATGCAGGAGGGCTCCTTTCGCTGTGATGCCAACGTGTCCGTCAGGCGCCGCGGCGAGGAGCGGCTGGGCACGCGCACCGAGATCAAGAACCTCAATTCATTCCGCTTCCTGGAGCACGCCATCGAGCACGAGATCGAGCGCCAGATCGAGCTGATCGAAGGCGGCGGCGAGGTGGTGCAGGAAACGCGGCTGTACGACCCCGAGCGACACCAGACACGTCCCATGCGCGGCAAGGAGGAGGCCAACGACTACCGCTACTTCCCCGACCCCGACCTGCTGCCGGTGGAGGTGGACGCCGCGTTCGTCGAGTCCGTGCGCGCCGCGCTGCCCGAGTTGCCGGACGCGAAGCGCGCGCGCTTCGCGAGCCAGTACGGACTGGCCGACGAGCCGGCCCGGCTGCTGACCGCCAGCCGCGACGTCGCGCAGTACTTCGAGCTCGTCGTGCAGGCCAGCGGCGGCCTCGCGCGTCAGGCGGCGAACTGGGTGACCGGGGAGCTGGCTGCGGCGCTGAACCGCCACGACATCGAGATCGCCAGCGCCCCGGTGGACGCGGCCGCGCTGGGCGCGATCCTGCGCCGCCTCGAGGACGGCACGCTGTCCGCGACCATGGCGAAGCAGGTCTTCGAAGCGGTGTGGAACGGCGAGGGCGACCCCGACACCGTGATCGCCGCGCGCGGCCTCGAGCAGGTGACGGACAGCGGCGCCCTGGAAGCCATGGTCGACGACGTGCTGGCGGCCAATCCGGACCAGGTCGAGCAGTTCCGGGCCGGCAAGCACAAGGTGCTGGGCTTCCTGGTGGGCCAGGTGATGAAGGCGTCGGGGGGCAAGGCGGACCCGAAACGGGTGAACGCGCTGATGCGGGAGCGGCTGCAGGCCTGACGCGGCCCGGGTCGGGCGCGCGGCCGCCCGCCGGCCTCGGTCATCCGCCGGCGCCGAGCACGCTCACGCGGCTGCCGACGGCCAGCCCCAGCGCGTCGTCGGCGCGCCCCTGGTTCACCGCGATCTCGACCAGCCCGACGGAGTTGCGATACCAGAACGCGTCGCCGCGGCCCACCGCGCCGAAGGTGCGCGCGTGGCGCAGCACCCGCCCGCCAGCCTGCACCCGGTCCCGCGCGCGCAGGCTCGCGGCGCGGCGCCCGGTCATGCAGTTGCCGAAGCCGTCCACGTAGACCACCTCGTCGAGGTCTTCCGGCCACGCCCGGGACCAGCGGCGCCGCGGGCGCAGCGCCCGCCCGGCGACGCCGCGTCCGGTCGCGAGGCGCGCGGCCACCGGCGCGAACAGGTCACGGCCGTGGAAGCTCGCCGACAGCCGCCGGGGACGCCACAGGATCTCGTGCGCCCGGGCGCCGGGAACGCGCCTCAGCACGACGTCCAGCAGGCCGTTGTCCGGCCCCACCAGCCGATGGCCGGCCGCGTCCACCCAGATCGGGCGGCGCGCGCGGGTACCCACCCCCGGATCCACGACCGCGACGAACACCGTGCCGGCCGGCTGGCGCGCGCGCAGCGCATCGACCAGGTACGCGCCGGTGCGCGGCGCGAAGAGCGGGAGATC
>CBDUCN010000003.1:0-56465 GCA_965365655.1 uncultured Gammaproteobacteria bacterium
TTCTTCGAGGCCGAGACCGGCACCCCGCACGGGCGCTCGGAGCACGTGTGCCGCACCACCCACCTGCTGTTCGAGGGCCTGCGCCCGGCCATCGACGCGAACCTGGAGAGCGAGACATGAGCGGCACCGCGAACACGCGCCGCCGGCGCCCGTACCAGCGCCCGCGGCTGCGCCGCATCAGGCTGGCGGCCGACGAGGTGATGGCCAAGGGCTGCAAGATCGCGACCCCGACCGCGGCCAGGCTGGGCGGCGGCTGCTTTGCCAGCAACTGCTTCGACAACGGCTCCTGATCGGGCGGCGGGCCCGCCGGGGCCGGTGCTCGGCGTCGCCGGCCTGCGGCTCGCGTTCACCGCCGCCCCGGGGCTGCGCGTGACGCCGCCGGGCGGCCCCCACGCGGCCTTCCTCGGCGCCGCGCGGCAGGCTCCCGGCGCGGAGCCGGACGCCGAGGTCCGCGTGGACGTGGGCACCCACGGCGCCGGCTACCGTCCCGCGGGCACCTGCGTGTTCGACACCGGCCACGGCTGGCGCCTGTGGGCCGACGGCGAGACCCGCACCGCGGAGCTCACCGATCCGGGGCGCGGCGGTGCGCCGCTGTGGCGCGCGTCCTGGCGAGCGCCGCTGCAGCGCGCCGAGGCCAGCGTGCCGCGCGAGCTCGCGCGCGGCGGCCGCGTGGACCACCTCGTGCAGTATCCACTTGACCAGATCCTGCTCACCGAGGCCCTGTACCCGCGAGGCCGGCTGCTGGTGCACGCGGCCGGCGGACACGCGCCGTGCGGAGGCATCGCGTTCTGCGGGCCCTCCGGCGCCGGCAAGAGCACCGTCACGCGGCTGCTCGGGGGCCACGCCGGCTACCGCTTCCTGAGCGACGACCGGCTGTTCGTGGACCTGCCGCGGCCCGCCCGGCCGGCGCTGCGCGTGCACGGCACGCCGTGGCCCGGCGACGCCGCGGTGGCGCGCAACGAGGCCGCGCCGCTGTCGGCGCTGTGCTTCCTGCAGCATGCGGCGACGACCCGGCTCGCTGCGCTGGCGCCCCGCGACGCGCTCGAGCGCCTGCTGCCGGTCGCGACCCTGCCCTGGTTCGACCGCGCGCGCATCGGCGCCGCGATCGAGGACTGCGCGCGGCTCGTCGCCGCGGTGCGCTGCTTCCGGCTGGACTTCCGGCCCGAGGCCGGCGCCCTCGCCGACGCCCTCGCGGCGCTGGACCGTGCCGGCTGAACGCGGCCGCGCCGGCCGCGAGCTCGCGGCGGCACTGCTGCGCCGCGGCGTCGCGGTACGCGTCACCGTGCACGGCGCGAGCATGCGCCCGTGGCTGCGCGACGGCGACCGCGTGGAGCTCGAGCCGCTGTCCCGTCCCGCCGCGCCGGGCGACGTGATCCTGGGCCGAGATCCCGCGGGCGGGCTGCGGCTGCACCGCGTGGTGCACGCCGGCGGGGACGGCCGCGTGCAGACCCGCGGCGACGCGCTGTGGCGCATGGACCCGGCGATCGACGCCGCCCGCGTGCTCGGGCGGGTGCGCCGGGTGCGCCGCGGCGGCGGGCCGTGGCGCCCGGTCGGGATGCCGCGGGTGCAGGCCCTGCGCGCGCTGCTCGGACGCGCCGACTCGGCGCTGCGCTACGCGGGACTGAGGCTGCTCGGATGGCGCCCGGCCGCGGCCCGGCGCTGAGCGGGTCTTGCGGCGCCTGACGGCGCGGTGCCGGCGTGCGCCGGCGCGCCCGGCAGTGGCCGGCGCCGGGTCAGGTTCGAGGCGAGGGGCGCGCGCGCCAGGTCTCGGCGCGTGCAGCCAGGGCGTCGGAAAAAGCGAGGGGAACCGGGACCACGGAACGTGGCCCCGGCTCCCTCGCGGAGGGGCGTGACGGGCGCCCCGGGTCGAGCATGCGCTCCATGCGCAATTCGTGCCCGATGCTCGATGTGCGCGAGCTCTTCCCGGCGTCGTCGGGAGGGCTGCCTCCGGGCAGCCGGTCGCGCTTGTGGTAGAACGGTCCGAAGCCCCGCGGCGGCTCGTCGTGGGGCTTCAGGCTGTCCATCTTCTCGCGGAACTCCTCGGTGACCTCGCGCGCCTGCACCGCGCCGCGCACCGCGCGCGGGGTGATCAGCACCACCAGCTCGGCACGCACCAGCTCGTCGGTCGACGCGCCGAAGAACCAGCCGAGGACCGGGATGTCGCGCAGCCCCGGGATGCCTGAGCCGGTGCGGTTGTTGTTCTCGCGGATCAGGCCGCCGAGCACCACGGTCTCGCCGCTCTGCACGGCCACGGTGCTGTTGATCTTGCGCTGCTGGATGGTCGGCGTGAGGGTCGCGTCCGCGTTCGGCGCGACGTTGCTGACCTCCTGCTCCACCTCCATCGTGACCAGGCCGCCGGAGTTGACCCGCGGCGTGACCGTCAGCAGCACGCCGGTGTCGCGGAACTCGATGCTGTTGACGACGTTCGCGTTCTCGCTGGTGGCCTGCTGCTGCTGCGTGGTGATCGGCACCTGGTCGCCGACCTGGATGGTCGCCTTCTGGTTGTTGAGCACCATCAGGCTGGGGCTGGAGATGATCTTCGCGCGCGACTCGGTCGCCAGCGTGTTGAGCACGGCGCGCACGACCCCGGCGGCGTCGGTGATCGCGTAGCTGAAGCCCGGGATGGCGGCCGCGAGACCCGCCGTGTCGTTGAGGTCCAGCGTCGCGGTGCCCCGCTTGCTGGAGCTGCCGTAGTTGTTCTTCAGGAACCACTCGATGCCCTGGCTGAGCTGGTCCTCGAGGCGCACCTCGGCGATCGTGGCCTCGATCAGCACCTGCAGCGGCGCGATGTCCAGTTGTCGCAGCGCCGCCTCCACCTGCCGGAACTGCTCCCCGTTGGCCATGATCAGGAGCGCGTTGTTCACCTCGTCGGCGATGATGCGGATCTGTGCGTTCGGGGTCAGCGCGAGGCCCTGCCCGGGGGCCGGCACGGCGTCCGCGCGCTGCGCGGCGGTGGCCGGCGGCGGCGACTCCGGCGCCTGGGCCTGCTGCTGCGCCGCCTCGTTCACGACGCTCTCGATGGTGACCGGCTCCAGCCCCGGCGCGAGGCTGGCGGCCGGCGTCTCGTCACGCGCCTCCTCGCGGAACACCTCGCTCAGCACCTCCGCGAGCTCCGCGGCCTTGCCGTTCTGCACGTGGTACACGAACAGCCGCTGGCCCACGCCGCCGCTCGCCTGGTCCAGGCGCTCCACCCAGCGCCGCACGCGCGCCAGCAGCTCGCGCCGCGGCGTGACCACGAGCAGTCCGTTCAGGCGATCGATCACGACGAATCGCAGCAGCCCCTCCAGCGGCGCCTCGCCCTCGCCCGCGAACACCGCCTCCAGCTCCTCCGACAGGGTCGCGGCGTCGACGAAGTCCGGGCGGAACAGCGCGATGGACATGCCCGCCATCCAGTCGACGTCGAACAGCGTGATCGCCTCGAGCAGGCGCGCGACCTCGCCGCTGGTGCCCGCGAGCACCAGCAGGTTGCGGCGGCTGTCCACGCGCACCACGTTTCCCGGGTCCGTGAGCGGCTCGAGGATCGCGCGCATCTCCTCCGCGCTCACGTAGCGCAGCGGCACCACGCGCACCGTGAACCCGCGGGGCAGCGGCGCCGGGCTGTCGCCGAGCTGCGGCGCACCGCTGCCGAGGACGGCCTTGTCCCGGGGCAGCACCCGCAGCAGGCCGCTGCCGTCGTCGACCAGCGCCGCGCCGTTCATGCGCAGCAGCATCTCCAGGGTGGGCAGCAGCGCGTCGCGCGCGATCGGGTTCGTGCTCTGCAGGGTGACGCTGCCCTGGACCGCGGGATCGACGGCGTAGCTGCGCCCGAGCAGATCCCCCAGCAGCACCTTCACCACCTCGAGCAGGCTGGTGTTCTCGAAGTTCAGCGTCACCCCGTCGGACGGCGGCGCCGCGGGGCCCGGCGCGCCGGGTGCGCCGGGTGCGCCGGGTGCGCCCGCGGGGCGCCCCAGCATGCGGTCGCTGCCGGGCTCGTAGAAGCCCTGCGCGGTGTCCTCGGTGGTGACCGCCATGCCCGACGCGTCCGCGGCTGCGGCCGCCACCGGTGCCGCCGCTACCGCGGTGGACGGCGTCGCCGCCTCGAGCTGAACCCGGGGCTCGGGGAACTGGGCGCAGCCCGTTGCGAGGCCCACGAGCAGGGCCGCGGCCGCCACGGCCGCGCGCCGGGCCACGCATGCGTGACGCCGGCGGGGTCCGCCGCTGACACCCCTCGTCCTGGCCAACTTCTGCCTCGAAAATCGAACCAGAATGAAGTATTGCCTGTTACTGACTGATATTCAATAAAGTTTCTTCTAGAAGTTACTGGAGGTTGCGCGCCGGACGGCGCCACCGGGCCGGAATCGCGTCAACGATCGTCGCGCTGCAGCGAGCGCCTGCGCGGCCCGCGCAGCGGCCGGCGCGGCCGCGGGATGGGGAGCGCCGTTCCGGGCGGGCGCGCCGGCTCGGCGCGTGCGGGGGCCGCCGCGCGTGGGGCGGCGCGCGGCGAGGCCGCCTGCGGCGGCGGCTCGAATGTGCGCAGCGCGAGCTCGTGGCGGTCGTCACCGCGCAGCAGGGTCACACCCTGCTCGCGCACCTCGCCGAGCGTCCAGCCGTCCACCTCCTCGCCCTCCATCACGTGCTTCACCGCGCCGCCACCGGTCGGAACCAGCAGCGCCTGGCGGCGGTCGCGCTCGATGATCACCGCGCTGAGCGTGAGCGAAGGAGGCGCCGACCTGGCGACGGGCACGAGCTCCTCGAGCCCCGTCGCCTCCTCGGGTCCGGCCTCCGACGGACGCCTGTCGGGCGAGAACAGCGGCCGGTCGACGGTGTCGGTGAGGCTCGCCAGCGGCGGCAGCGGCGCCCCGATCCCGGTCGCATCGTCGACCGCGGCCAACCGCGGCGGATCCCCGGCGGGCGGCAGCGCCAGCTCGGCCTCACCGTGCCCCAGCCACAGCAGCAGCGCGCCGAGCGCGAGGGCCAGCGCGAGCAGCGAACCGGTCAGGCGATCACCCGGCACGAAGGCGCTCCGCGGATCCGAGGAAGCCCGCGATCTGCAGGCGCACGTCCAACGGACCGCTCTGCTGCTGCGCACCGCGCCGCGGCCGGCGCGCGGTCCGCGAGAGCACCAGCATCTCGTCCACCACCAGCACCGGGCGCCGGCTCTCGAGCTCGTGCAGCACGCGCTGCAGCGCCTCGACGGTCACCAGCATGCGTACCTCGAGCCCGATCCGGGAGTACGGACCGGCAGGCACCGCGTCGGTGGGCTGCGAGCTGACCACGCTGCCGCCGGCGGCCTCGACCATGGCTTTCACCGTCTGCTGCAGCTGGGCGGCCGCAAGGGTCGGGCTGTCGGCCTCGATCAGCGCGCCGGTCAGCCCCGGTGCCTCCTGTGCGGCGCGCAGCGCCCGCGCGAAGTCCTCGCGCGACCGGGCCAGGGTCTCGAGGCGGGCGATCTGCTCGCCGAGGCGCGCGACGCTCTCCCGGTCGGCCTGCCACGCGTGCCACAGGGGCGCCGCGCCGAAGCGCCACAGCGCGGCCAGCGCCAGCACGAGCAGCGCGACGGCGACGGCTCGGCGGAACCCGGGGCTCGCGTCCACGTCAGCCTGCCGTCGCCGCCGGCGGAGCCAGGTCCGCGACGATGTGGAAGCGCTCGCGGCCGGTCGCGCCGTCGCGGGTCACCGGGGACGCGAAGCGCACGCCGCGCAGCGCCCCCGTGGACTCCAGGATCGCGATCAGGCTGGACGCCGCGGTCGAGCTTCCGTGCAGGTTGACCTGGTCGTCGCGGACCTCGAGGCGGAACAGGTAGGTGCCGTCGGGCAACGCCTGGCTGATCGACTCCAGCAGGACCGTCATCGGCGGATGACGGCCGCGCGCACCGGCGATCAGCGCACGCGACGCGCGCATCGCGTCGAGCCGGTCGCGCAGCGCCGCCGCCTCCGCGGCCGCGGCGCGCGCCTCGCCGGCCCGTGCCTCCAGCCGGGCCTTCGCGTCGCGCTGCGCGGCGATGGGCTGCCACGCGACCAGCGCGGCGAGCACCAGCACCGCGCACGCGAGCGCCGCGTTCACCCCGGCCCACGACCGCCGCCGCCAGTCCGCCGGACGGAACGCCAGCACCACCGGGGCGTCGTCGGCGTCATCGCCGCCGGCCGCGGGCTCGGATTCCGGCGCGAGGCGCCAGCCCGCGAACGGCTCGAGCAGCGGCTGCAGCCGGGCGCGCGGCACGACCTGCAGGCGCACCCGCAGGCGCGCGCCGTCGTGACCCAGCACGCGGTGGCTGAACCAGACCTGCTCGGCGCGGAACGGCGTGTGCCTGCTCATCTCGAACGCGAGCACCTCGTGCAGGTTCTCCTCGGCCGCGCGCGGCAGCTCGATGTCCTTCACCAGCGCCAGGTCGCGGGGCAGCACGAAGCGGCAGCGCAGGCGGCGCGGGTCCAGCGCCGCGGCCAGCGCGCCGAGCTCTCCCGCGAGCGCCTCTGCGGGGGCCGCCGCGACGTCCGCCAGCACCTCGCCGGCGCGCGTTCCGCCCAGGCGCACCCGCACCCGGTCCGCGCCGCCGTCGCCAGTCTCCCGGGCCACCGTCAGCCACTGGCCGGAGGATTCCCGACTGCCGCCGCGACGGCCCGGCAGCATCCCCGCCAGCTCGCCGCCCCACCAGCGCAGGAAACGCAGCACCATGCTCACTCTCCCTGCTGCGCCGAGTCGGCAAGCCACGCCAGCACCGAGACCGGCCGCTCCCGGTTGGCGTTGAACTTCGCGACCGCCGAGCGCTGCACCACGACGCCGCCCTCGCCCGTGGCGCGCGCGGTCAGGCGGTAGACGACGCTGCCGGTTCGCGACAGGTAGCGGGCCGCCTGTCCCAGGGTCGCGACCGCGGTGCGCGCCTGCGCACCCGCGTCGCGCTCGGCCAGAAACGCGTCCACGCGGCCGGCGTCCATCCCGGGTAGCGCCAGCAATACCTCGCGGCTGGCCGACATCGGGTCCACCTGGGGTGACCACGCATAGACCGTGACCATCGGTGCCATCGCACGGTACAGCGCGGGCGTCACCCCCAGCACCCGCGACAGCTCGGACACGCTGAGGAACGCGCCGTTGCGCGGAAACGCGGTGCGCCCGGCCGCCTCGTAGTCGCTGCGCTCGGCGCCCTGCGCCTGCGGGTTGTCGTCCGCGTCGCGCCAGTCGAGGATGGCCGCGGTGACGGCCGCCACCGCGACGTTCTCGCCGCTGGACAGCGCGGCCTGGCGCACCAGCCCCTCGATCAGCGGCGGCGGACCCGCGTTCAGATCGATACGCCCGTTCTCCGGCACTGCCTCCAGGGACACGCTGAGGCCGTCGAACGCCATCGACGAGCTCACAGGGGTCAGCGCGCGCACGTTCATCTCGCTCATGTGGACCATGAGCCGGCGAATCCCGGCTTCCGCCGCCGCCGCGGCCCGCGCCCGCTCCACGAGGCCCGTGGCGAGTCGCGCCTCGGTGCGCAGCGAGAACGAGAAGCTCGCGGCGAGCAGGGTGACCACCGCGGCCACCCACAGCACCACGATGAGGGCGAGGCCGCGGGCCCGGCGCGGCGCCTTCGGACGCCGGGTCACCGGCTCGTCCCCGGCGCCGCGGCGCCCGGCTGCTGCTCCGCGGCGGGGAGCTGGTCGCCCGGCGCCGACGGGGGCGCTCCGACCTCGGTGCCCGGGGAGGCCACGCTCTGGTAGCGCACCGTGTCCACGCGCGGGTGCACCAGGACCGGCGGCCAGCTCTCCCCCCCGGCGCCGGTGACGCGAAGCTCGACCAGCATCGGCATGCTGCGGCCCATGGACCACTCGTCGTACCACGCGGGTGCGCTGCGGGGGTCGGTGCTGCCGTAGTAGCGCAGCGACAGCGCCGAAACCTCGTCCAGCAGCACGTGGTCCTCGTAGTCGCCCGTGAGGTCGCCGCGGGAGTCCACCGCGAGCGGCCGGCGCCGCATCAGCAGCGCGTCGCCCGCACCCTCGCGCCGGACCTCGATGACCACGTCGTGCAGCCCGCCGATTCCGACCCAGGTCGGCAGGTCCGCGACGTAGCGCACCCGCTCGCGCGTGCCCTCGAACACCAGCTCCCAGTCGCTGTCGCTGGCGATGGCGAGCGGGAACGCGCTGCCGACGCTGCGCCGCAGATAGTCGCTGATGATGCGCATGCGGGCCGATGCGTCGCCCCGCTCGCCGGCCGACTCGTACGCGCGCACCGCGGTCGAGAAGCCGCCGTAGACCACCGACACCAGCAGCGTGAGCAGCGCGAGCGCGATCACCACCTCCAGCAGCGTGAAGCCGCGCGCGCGCCGGACGTGTCCGGGCTTCACCGGGCGTTCTCCAGCACCAGCCCGGCGAGCCGCAGCCCGGCGTCGTTGCCGGGCCAGGTGACGGTCACCGCGACGTGGACCAGGTGAAGGCTGCCGTCTCCCGCGACCTCGGGCCCGCCGTCGTCGGGGGTCCACGGCTCGCGGGTCACCGTCCAGCGATAGTCGCCCTCCCCGCCCTCGCCGCCGTCACCGGGCTCGAGGGCGCCGGCCCCGGGCACCGACTCGCGCTCCAGCAGCGACTGCGCGAGCAGCACCGCCCGGCCGTGACGGTCGGCGACTCGTAGCGCCGTCAGCCCCTGCTGGAACACGGGCATCAGCGCACCGAACAGCAGCGCGAGCAGCGTCACCGCGACCAGGGTCTCGAGCAGGGTGAAGCCGCGCTGGGTGGCGACGCGGATCACGAGCCCAGGCCCACCCGGCCGCCGCCCGGCGGCGCCTGCCGCGGTTCTCCCGTGTAGACCCGCACCAGGCCGGTGAGCCAGTCCACGTCCACGTGGTAACGCCGTTCGCCGCGCGCGAGGGTGATGCGCCCGCCGGTGGAGCTGCCGTCGGGGAAGAAACGGATGCGCCCGTGCTGCTCGTCCTGCACCTCGCTGCGCGCGGTGAACAGCGACAGCGCGATCTGCTCGGGCAGGCGCCGCGGCGGTCCCTCGCCGTCCACCGTGAAGCTGCCCTCGGCGATGTCCACGCTGAGGGTCGCGGGGCGCTGGGCGTTGACCGCGGCCTCCCGCGCGCGACGCAGGCCCGCCACCACGCTGCCGGCGGCGGTGCGCAGCTCCGTTCCCGACGGGCGCACCAGCGCCGGCAGGGTGAGCGCGGCGCCCAGCGCCATCACCGCCAGCACCAGCAGCACCTCGAGCAGGGTGAAGCCGCGGCCGGCGCGCCGGCCGCCGCCCCGGATCACGGGCGCCTGGCGTCGCCGGGGCCCCATGCGATCACTCCCAGTTGGTGACGTCGCGGTTCTCTCCGTCGCCGCCCTCGGCGCCGTCGGCCCCGAGCGAGTAGAGGTCGAAGTCGTAGAACTCCCCGGGCGCCCGGTACTGGAACGGGTTTCCCCACGGGTCCATGGGCACGGCCTTCTTGCGCAGGTACGGGCCGTTCCAGCGGTCCTCGCCGGACGGCTTCTCGATCAGCGCCTCCAGGTCCGGCGGCAGCTTGCCCACCTCGAGGCGGTAGAGGTCGATGGCGGTGCTCAGCGACTCGATCTGCACCTTGGCCGAATCGCTCTTCGCGCCGCCCAGGGACTTGAACACCTGGGGCGCGGCGATGGCCGCGATCAGCCCGATGATCGCGAGCACCACGAGGATCTCGAGGAGGGTGAAACCGCGGTTTCGACGGCGCGGCGTGTGGTCCTTCTTCGGCACGTGCGGTGAGCCTCCTCGCCCGGGTCCGCGGGCATGCGGGGCGCGCAGTATAGCCCCCGGCGATCCGCAAGGGGCTTACGGATCAGTGGCCTGCCTCGGCGCCTGGCGTTCGCCGGGGCGGCGCCCGGCGTTCGCGCGCCGTTCGCCGGCCGGACGCGGCCGCCGGTGAGCGGGCGCTCAGAGCGCGAGCTGGTTCAACGTGATGATCGGCACCACCAGCGACACCATGATGCCCATGATCAGCGCCGCGAGCAGCAGCACCAGGCCCGGCGCGAGCACCGAGACCATGCGCCGGATGCTGTTGTCGACCTCGTGCTCGTAGATGTCGGCGACCTTGAGCAACATCTCCTCGAGACGCCCGCTCTCCTCGCCGACGCGGATCAGCTTGCCGGCCATCTCCGGCAGCACCCCCTCGCGCAGCAACGGCGCGGCGACCCCCTCGCCCTCGCGGATGCTGCCCGCGACGCGTTCCACGCCGACCGCGATGCGGGTGTTGGAGATGATCGCGCCGCTGATCGCGACCGCCTCCAGCAGCGGGACGCCGCTCTTCAGCATCGTGCCCATGCTGCGCGCGAAGCGCCCTGCCTCGACCTTCTCGATCAGCGGGCCGACCACCGGCAGGCCGAGCAGGAAACGGTCCCAGCGCGCGCGGCCCGACGGGCTCGCGTAGTCCTGCCGCAGCCCGAGCGCGGCGACCACCACCACCGCCAGCATCAGCCACCAGTACTGCTCCACCATGTTGCCCGCGCCGACCACCACCTGCGTGTACCAGGGCAGGCTCTCGCCGGCGTCGGCGAACATCTGCGAGATCCGGGGCACGACCACCGCCAGGATCAGTGACAGCGACATGATCGCCACGGCCAGCAGGATGGCGGGGTAGATCAGCGCGTTGACCACCGTCGCGCGCACCGCGCGGGTGCGCTCCAGGAACTCCGCGAGGCGCGCCACCGCCGCCTCCAGCTGTCCCCCGGCCTCGCCGGCGCGCACCATGTTGACGTAGAACGTCGAGAACAGGCGCGGGTGCTCGGCGAGCGCGGCCGAGAGGTCGGCGCCGCCGCGCACCCGGGTCTGCAGCTCGCCCAGCACGCCGCGCATCGCACTGCCGGCCGGCGCCAGGGTCTCCAGCAGCTCCAGCACGCGGTCCAGCGGGAGCCCGGCCTGCAGCAGGGTCGCGAGCTCGGTGGTGAAGGCCTGCACGTCAGCGGCGCCGGCCCGCCGCGCGCGCGGCAGCGCCATCGCGCTGCGCGCGCGGGGCGCACGGCTCGACAGCGGCTCGACCCGGATCGGCACCTGGCCCTGGGACTGCAGCCGGCGCACGACCGCCTCGCGGGCCTGCGCCTCCATCTCGCCCTCGAGCACGCTGCCGTCGCCGGCAGCGGCCTTGTAGCGGAACATCGGCACCGTGTCAGCGCGCGCGAAGCGCGGTGGGCGGCAGCGCCGCGCGTGCGCGCCCGGCGCTCGCGGCGAGAGGACGCCGCGCCCGGGGCGCCAGGGGCCGGGTCACGACCTCAACGCTCCTGAATCTTCCGCGCGCCGTCGCGAGACGCCGCCCGGGCGTGGCTGGCAAGGCGCAGGGTGGACACCGCAGCTTCACGAGGTCAGGCCTCGCGGGTCGCCCGCTCGACCTCCTCCACGGTCGTGATGCCCGCGAGCGCCTTGCGCAGGCCGTCCTCGCGCATGCTGCGCGCGCCGGTCTCGCGCGCGACGCGGCGCAGGCGCGTCGCGTCGGCGTGCGACAGCACCTCGCGGCCCAGCGCGTCGGTCATCGGCATCACCTCGAGGATCGTGGTCCGACCGTGGAAGCCCGACTGCTCGCACTGCTCGCAGCCCCGCGCCCGGTACAGCGTCGCCTCCGCGCCGTCGAGCAGCGGCGCCAGTCCCAGCTCGGCGACCAGCTCCGGCAGCGCGCGGAACGGCTCGCGGCACGCGGTGCACAGGGTGCGCACCAGGCGCTGCGCGACGATGCCGGTCACGGTGGAGGTGACCAGGTAGTCCTCCACCCCCATGTCCAGCAGCCGGGTGACGCTGCTCGCCGCGTCGTTGGTGTGCAGCGTGGAGAACACCTTGTGGCCGGTCAGCGCTGCCTGCACCGCGATGCGCGCGGTCTCGAGGTCGCGCATCTCGCCGACCATGATCACGTCCGGGTCCTGGCGCAGGATGGAGCGCAGCGCGCCCGCGAAGGTCAGGCCGATGCCCGGCTTCACCTGGATCTGGTTGACCCCCTCGAGCTGGTACTCCACGGGATCCTCGACGGTGAGGATCTTGCGCTCGGGGGTGTTCAGCGCGTTCAGCGCCGCGTACAGGGTCGTGGTCTTGCCGCTGCCGGTGGGCCCGGTGACCAGGATGATGCCGTGCGGCTCCTCCAGCATCCGGTCGAAGCGCCGGCGCGTATCCGCGACGAAGCCGAGCGCGTCGAAGTCCAGCGGCACGCTGCCCTTGTCCAGGATGCGCATCACGACGCTCTCGCCGTGCAGCGTCGGCACGGTGGAGATGCGCATGTCGATCTCGCGGCCCTCGATGCGCACCTTGATGCGCCCGTCCTGCGGCAGCCGCCGCTCGGCGATGTTGAGCTTGGCCAGAACCTTGATGCGCGAGATCACGGCCGCGGTGGAGCGTACCGGGGGCGCCTCGGCATCGCGCAGCACCCCGTCGACCCGGTAGCGGACCACGAGGCGGTTCTCGAAGGGCTCGATGTGGATGTCCGACGCGCGCACCTCCAGGGCGCGGGCCATGATCAGGTTCACCAGCCGGATCACCGGCGCCTCGCTCGCGAGGTCGCGCAGCTGCTGGATGTCGTCGGCCGCGGCCTCGTCGTCGACCGCGTAGTCGGCGACGATCTCGGTCATGTGGGCCGCGCCGTCGCCGTACAGGCGCTGGATGGCCGCGTCGATGTCGGACGCCGTGCCCACCACCGGCTCCACGGGCCGGCCCAGCGCCATCGCCAGCGCCTCGCGCGTGAACACGTCGGCGGGGTCGGCCATCGCGAGCTGCACCGTGCCCTCGACCAGCGCCACCGGCACCGCGCGTGCGGCGCGCAGGAATTCCGGCGCCGGGATCTCGTCGACCGGCGGCGTGTCCGGGTACGCGTCGGGTCCCAGCGCCTCGATGCCGAGCAGCGTCGCCAGAGCATTCGCGAGGTCGCGCTCGGAGATCATCCCGAGCTGCACCAGCAGCTGGCCCAGGCGCTCGCCGTTCTCGCGCTGCAGCTTGAGCGCGCGGGACAGCATCTGCTGGTCCAGGTTCGCGCGCTCCATCAGGAGCTCGCCGATGCGGCGCCCTCCGGCCGCGGGCGGCGCGTCGGGCGTGGGGTCGGGAACGGTTGCGCTCATGACGGGTCGGTCTCGCGCCGGGCCGCGGCGCACGCGGCCCGGGCCGTGGCGGTGGGCGGAGTCAGCTCTCGCGCCGGCGGACGCGGACGATCACGTCCACGCCCGCGACCTCCATCCCGTCCGGCAGCGGCGGCAGCGAGGCAACGTCGACGAGGCCGGGATCCAGATCAGTGAGGCGTCCTGTCTCCTCGTCGAACACGTGATGGTGCTCGGACGTGTTGGAGTCATAGAAGACCCGCGACGGATCGGCGATCACCTCGCGCACGAGGCCGACGCGCGCGAACAGGCCGAGCGTGTTGTAGACGGTGGCCTTGGACACCGTGCGTCCGGTGCCCTCGCGCAGCCGGGCGAGAAGCTGCTCCGCACACAGGTGCTGCGGACGCTCGAATAGGATCTGCGCGATCTCCATGCGCTGGCGGGTCGGCGTGACGCCCGCATCGCGCAACCGCGCCTCCAGCTCTGCGCCCGACGGCGCCTCTCGTGACGTGTGGCTCATGGGCTCGCAACCGGCCTTTCGGACGAAGCATGAGTATACGCGCGCGCAGCCGTGTCGGTCCATGAATCAAGCAGTTGGAGGCCCCTCGCGGGGGCCGCGCCGCTCGTCCGCCCGCCCCGGCCGTCCGTCGCCGGAGGGTGGTCAGTGCCGGTGACCCGCGCTACAAGACGAGTCCTGGAGGAACCCGGCGCGCCCTGCCCGGCCGCCCGTCCAGACCGGAGGAGGAACGCAAGCGATGCGCACCCGATGCTTCCCGGCCGCCCTGCTCGCGGCGACCATGGCCCTCGGCGCGGCAGGCCCGGCGACGGCCCAGCGCGAGCCCCCCGGCGAGCTGCCGCTGAAGCGGCTGATCTCGAACGGCCGTGACGGCCAGGAGACGTACTACACGGCCGTGTGCCGCGACGGTCGGCGCGCCACCGTGATCGAGCGCCTGCAGACCGGCGAGACCTGCGCGAACTCCCTGGACGGCACGCGCCTGTGCAAGAAGGGCTGGCGTCTGATGGACGCCGGCGCCCGCGCGTGCAGCGGCGGCGAACGGTCCTGAGCGCGCAGTGAAGCGAATCGTGCCAGGACACTCCACCGCCCGCGGCGCCGCCCGGCGCGCGCGGGGCTTCACGCTCACCGAGCTGCTGGCCACGGTCGCGATCGCGGCCATCGTCGCCGCGTTCGCGCTGCCGCAGCTTCAGGTCTTCGTGCAGAACAACGCACGCGCCACGCGTCTCAACACCCTGGTCTCCGCGATGACCTTCGCGCGCAGCGAGGCGGTGGCCCGGGGGCGCCCGATGACGCTGTGCCCGTCGCTGCAGATCGGGACGGCCCCGGTGCCGGCGTGCAGCACCGCCAACGCGTACCAGGTCGGCTTCGTCGTGCGCGACGAGACGGCGCCCGGCGGCGCGCAGCTCGTGCGCGCGTTCCAGCCCTCCGGGCGCGACGCCTTCACGCTGCTGGGCGTGACGTCGACCAACGCGGCGCTGCCGAGCGTCGATTTCGCCGCCACCGGGCGTCTCGCCAGCACCAACAATGCGAACGCGCGCTTCATCTACTGCGACGCGCGCGACCTCGAGAGCGCGCGGGCCATCGTGCTCTCCGCCACCGGCGGCCCGCGCGTGACCAGCGACAGCGACGACAGCGGCATCGACGACATCAACGGCGTGGACATCACGACATGCACTCCCACACCCACCCCGTGAGCCGGCGCAAGCGCGCCCAGAGCGGCTTCAGCCTCGTCGAGGTGCTGGTCGCGATGCTGGTGCTCGCCATCGGCCTGCTCGGCCTCGCCGCGCTGCAGACCCAGGGCGTACGCTTCAACCAGGATGCCTACGTGCGCACCAGCGCGACCAACCTCGCGGCAAGCATCCTCGACGCGATGCGCATCGCGCGCAGCGAGAGCGGGGCCGGCGCAGAGAACTTCGTGACGGCCGAGTTTCCGACCCGCAACCCGCAGCCGGCCGACGGCTACAGCGTCAGCAACCCGCCGTACACCTGCGACCCGGCGCCGGACCTGACCGTCCTGACCGGCACGTCCAGCGAGAAGGTCGCACAGACCGCGCTGCCGTGCTGGCTGAATTCGGTCGAGCTCGGCCTGCCGCTGGGGCGCGCGACCATCGCCCAGCAGGCCGCTCCCAATGAAGACCTGTACGACATCACCCTGATGTGGCTGGACCGCGAGGCGCGCGAGTTCGGCGGCACGACGCGGCTGCCGAACGAGGGCGAATGCACGGCCCTCACGAACCGGGTCTGGCAGGCCGACGTGGAGCGCTGCTTCGTCGTGCAGACCTGGACGGTGTGGCCATGAGCGCCGGGCGACGCGAGGCCCTGCGTGGGGCGCGGCGTACGGCCGGCCTCAGCCTGGTCGAGCTGATGGTGGCGCTGGCGCTGGGCGCGGTGCTGATGGCCGGCGCGATCACCCTGTTCGTCAACAACCGGGCCACCTACGAGGTCACCAACGACATGGCGCGGCTGCAGGAGAACGCGCGCTTCGCGCTGGAGGTGATGACCCAGGACATCCGCATGGCGGGACACACCGGCTGCGTGAACGTGATCGCGAACCTGACCAACACGCTGAACCGCGACGGGCGCTACGCGGTGGGTCAGCTCTCCGACTTCGGAAGCACCTACCAGGCCGACGGCATCACGATCGTCCGCTCCGGCAGCAACGCGGTGGAGGGCTTCGAGTCCGGCGCCACGCGCTGGCGGCCCAGCGACAACCTCGGGCAGGGTGACGCGATTCTCGGCGGCGCCGTCGCGTACCCCGCGGTGCTCGCGGACTCCGACGGCATCACGGTGCGCTACGTCGCCGGCGACCGCTCGGCCGCGGTGCGCACCGTGCTCCCCTCGGGCATCGACGTCCGCGACGTCAACAACGAGGTACTGAACCAGAGCGACGACCTGGACGCGCCCACCGCCGACGCGAGCGAGGCGAACACGCAGCTCATCGTGCGCAACCTCACCTACGAGCTGAACGACGACCAGGCGGCGGCGGTCTCCCACTGCGGCGCCGGTGACGTCTTCCTGATGAACGGAAACGCGAGGCCCGGCGACGACAACGGCCCGGTGTTCACGCCGTCGGGCAACTCCACCGACCTCGTGAACGCGACGGCGCTGACGCGTTCGTACTCGGCGAGGAATCGCGCGGTCGTCGCGCCGCTGGTGGGGGTGCGGTACTTCGTGCGCAACAACGGCGCCGGCGTGCCGACGCTCTATCGCAGCCGCCTCGACCCCCGGAACGCGTTCAACGAGGTCACCGAGGAGCTGGTTGACGGTGTCCGCAGCCTGCAGGTGCTCTACGGATTCGACGGCAACGATGCAGACCGTGTCGCCGAGGTCTGGCTGACCGCCGACCAGCAGGCCAGCATTCCCGGCGCCGAGGTCGGGCTCCCTGGCCCCGACGGCGCCGGCCGTCACGACGGGCTCGCGGGCCTGGTCTCCGTGAAGATCGGGCTGCTGATGGAGACGGTGGACGAGATGCGCATCGACGAGCCGAACCGCGGAGCGAACGACATCTATGACGTGCTGGACGAGCGCTTCTGCCATCCGACGGCGGCGGCGGTCGCGGGCAACCAGTGCACCGTGACCCTGGCAGCCGACAACCGGCGCCGGCGCGTCTTCACCACCACGATCGCCGTGAGGAACTTCCAGTGATGCGCTCGCCTCCCCCGCTCGCCCGCCGGCAGCGCGGTGCCGTGCTGGTGGTGTCGCTGGTCATGCTCGTCGTGCTCACGCTGCTCGGCGTGTCGGTGATGAACATCACCCAGCTCGAGGAGCGCATGGCGAGCAACAGCCAGGAGATGGCGCAGGCGTTCCAGAGCGCCGAGACCGGCCTCTCACAGGGCTTCAATGACGCCAACGCGTGGAACCCGGCCACGACGCTTGACGTGCCGAGCATCAACGTCAGCAACGCGAACCGCACCAACACCACCTCCTACGCAGTGGAGTTCCTCGCATCGACCAACCCGCCGAGCGGCTACGACGTATCGCAGTACCAGCGCGCGCATTTCGACTTCCGCAGCACCGGCAGGACGCCCGGCGACGCGTTCGAGATGCTGCTCCACGGCGGCGGCTCCCAGGTCTTCCGGCGCACCGGCTTCGTGGAATGAGCGAACCGCACCTCCTTCGCATTGGAACAACGTCCGGCCGCCGCGGTGGCTGAGGAGAAGTCCGCGATGAAGAACACCCGCCTGCTCAACTTCGCGCTCGCCGCTGCGGTCGGTCTTGCGACCGGCGCGCCGCTCGAGGTGCACGCGGACGACACCGAGATCTACACCGGCGGCAACCTGGTCGAGGGCGTGCGCCCCAACGTGCTGATCATCCTCGACACGTCGGGCTCGATGTCCACCGTCGATTCGCCGGCCGTCGATCCCCGCGATCGCCTGGAGATCATGCAGTCCGCGATCCGCCGCATCGTGGACGAGGTCGACAACATCAACGTCGGCCTGATGCGCTTCACCGACGGCGGCGGGCCGGTCCTCTTCCCGACCCGCGCGATCGACGGAGACGCGACGGCGATCGTCAGCGCCGGCCAGAGCGACATCAGCGTGCGCATCACCGACGATGCAGACGACGCGGAAGAGCTGCAGGTGATCACGACGCTGGGCACCACGCCGGCCGTGACCGGGGACGTGATCCTGGACAACGCGTACCTGGAGCTCATGGATACGCGCGCATTCGGCCAGGAGCTGTCCATCCTGCGCCGGGTCTCCGCGGGCGACCGCGACGCGGAGCAGTCGGAGACCTTCTACAACAACAACAGCGCCACCCTGGAGATGGTGTTCAACGCTCCCGGCAACGGAACCCGGACGATCGGCCTGAATTTCGAGCAGATCGAGAACGTGAACAGGGACACCGACGGCGCCGCGGTGGTGTTCAGCCGCCTCACGGTCACCCCGCAGCAGACCCAGGGCGGCCCGCTGTCCGCGAAGGTGTTCGGTCTGTTCGCCGGCGACATGGGACCTTTCCCGGCGTCGGGCGGAAACCAGGCCGGCGCGTGCCCCGGCGGCAGCGCCGACGACATCTACTGCCGGCTCGGGCTCGATCAGTTCAGCGAGTACGCGTCCAACCCGATCAATTTCGCGAACGTCGAGACCTACAGCCACACCGGCGGCACCGGCAACGTCACCGACGCCGTCGTGCTGTGGGACCCGGTGATCGACTCGATCGCGAACGAGCCCCTGCTCACCCCCGACCTGACGCCGGTGCTGCAGGAGATCTTCGACCACCCGAACTGGCAGCAGAGCGACACGGCCGATGACCTGGGGCTGTTCATCACGGGCACCACCGGTTCCTTCCGCCCCCTGGACTCGTTCGACAACAGCCCCCTGGAGGCGGCGCTGCTGCAGGTGGACTACGTCGCGAAGGGCGCTCCGGCCGGGCGGCAGATCGTCGCGTTCCGCTTCCGCGACGTGAAGGTCCCGCGCGGCACAGACATCCAGAAGGCGACGCTCGAGCTGACGCCGGTGAACAACAGCAACGCGCCGATGGCGATCCGGATCCGCGCCGAGCGCGTCAATGCGACGAATCCGTCCGCCCCGCCCTTCTCCGCGTTCTCCGCCGGCACCGGCACGGGACAGCGGCTGAGCGGCCGGCTCGCGAGCTTCGGCACCACCAGCCAGGTCGTGTGGTCGCTGCCTTCCACCGAGGAATGGGTCGAATTCAGCCCGGTGCAGACTCCGGACATCTCGCAGGTGCTCGAGGAGGTCGTCGCCGACGGCAGCTGGTGCGGCGGCAACGATCTCGTCGTGTTCCTGGAGTACGACACCGTTCCCGGCACGCCGCAGACACGCCGGGTCTACGCCCACGACGGCGATCCGTCGTTTGCCGCGCGCCTGAACGTCGATTTCGACGAACAGCAGTTCGGCCCCGGGCAGGGCTGCACGGTCGACGAGGTCGTGCGCCAGGTCGGCGGCGAGCGCGACGACGCGGAGGAGGACCTGACCAACGACCAGGTGTTCCTCGACAGCTCGACGATGGAGATGGCGGAGACCGACCGCGGCTTCGCCGACGGCATCATCTTCCGGGGGCTGCAGATCCCGCAGAACTCCGTCATCGAGAGCGCGGTGGTCGAGTTCACCGCGCGCGGCAGGCAGGCGCCGCTCGCGGGCACGATCTCGGTGCGCGGCATCCTCGACAACGTGCTGCCCCCGTTCTCGACGACGCCGGGCAACATCACGAGCCGGACGACCGCGCGGGGCACCGTCAACAGCACGACGTTCCCGGTGCCTACCGCGCGCCTGCGCGGCAACGAGACGGTGACCACCAGCGACCTGGCCCCAATCCTGCAGGAGGTCGTCCAGCTCGCCAACTGGGACATCGGAGACGACTTCGGGCTGGTGTTCACCGGCACCGGGCAGGTGAACCTGCACACCTTCGACGGAGACCCGTCGCGTGCCGCGCGGCTGCGCGCGCGGGTGCGCTACAACATCGGCGACGTCGTCGCCGCCGGCGTGACCCCGACGATCGTGACCGTGCGCGAGCGCATCAAGGAGATCGTCGACGGGCTGACCCATGCCGGCAACACCCCGATCGTGGACACGCTCTTCGAGGGCGTGAGCTACTTCCGCGGCGACCCCGTGGTGTTCGGCCGCAACCGGACGACGCCGCTGAACTTCTCGACCGTGCAGCGCAACACCCGGCTGAGCCACCCGTCCTCGTACACGGGCGGGGTGGTGTTCTATCCGCCCGGCTGCAACACCGACGACAGCAACCTCGGCGCGGACGCCTGCCGCACGCAGAGCATCCTGTCCAACCCGGTGTACACCAGCCCGATCCAGGAGTCGTGCCAGACCAACTTCATCATCCTGCTCACGGACGGTGCGGCCACCAGCAACTCGTCGCAATCGCTGGTCCAGACCCTGACCGGCGCCGGGAGCTGCCAGACGACCCTGACGGGTGGAGAGACCATTGCGTCGGGCACACCGTTCGAAGACGCGCTGTGCGGCATCGACCTGGTGCGCTTCGCGTTCGACAACGACATGGCGCGGGACGTGCCCGGCTCACAGAACATCTCTACCTACACCATCGCGTTCGTGCCGCCCGATTTCAGGGCCAGGACCGACCTCACCGAGGACCAGAAGCGCCAGATCATCGATCTCCCCTATCTCGAGAACCTCGCCGCGGCCGGCGACGGGCAGTTCGTCGAGGCGGGCGACGAGGAAACGCTGGTGGATGCTTTCAAGCAGCTCTTCGCGGACGTCCTCTCGCGCACGACGTCCTTCGCGGCGCCGTCGCTGTCGGTGAACGCGTTCAACCGGCTCGAGGATCGCAACGAGGTGTACTTCTCGCTGTTCGAGCCGTCCGACAAGGGGGCGTGGCCCGGCAACATCAAGAAGTATCAGCTCTGCCAGAGCAGCCAGGAAGCGTGCTTCAATCCGCCGGACATCGAAATTGGCGACGTGCTCGACGCGAGCGCGACGCCGAGAAAGGCGGTCGGGGACAACGGGCGCATCCTCGACGACGCGCTGAGCTTCTGGTTCACGACGCCGGATCCCGACGGGCCGGCCACCGAGCTCGGGGGCGCCGCGAACCGGGTGCCGGGTCACGCCTCACGGCGCGTCCTGACGCTGACCGACGAAGGGCTGGCGGCCGGCGCTCCGACCGGCACGCAGGCCTTCTCGCCGCTGCTGCCGCAGCCCGCCGGCATCCGGCCGGGCCAGCCGCTCACGCTCGATCGCAACCGATTCGTCGACGTGATCGACAGGATCGGAATCTCGCCGGCGTTCGCCGGCGGCGGTGACGGCATCATCGACGATCTGCCGGGCACGCTGGACGAGCAGGAGATCCAGACCGAGACGCTGCTCGGCGTCGTCAGCCCGGACGCCGCGACGCGCACGAGCCGGATCACGCGCGAGGCGCGCCACAACCTGATCAACTGGATTCGTGGCAAGGACGTGGACAACCGCTTCGACGACGCGCTGTTCGGCGAGGAGCGCTTCGCGTTCGGCGACCCGCTGCACGGCAACCCGCTCGCGATCACGTACGGCGGCACGCCGGACGCCCCGATCATCAAGCTGGTCGCCGCGACCAACGACGGCGGCATCCGCCTGATCAACACGGAGAACGGGATCGAGGAGTTCATCTTCATCCCGCCGTCGCTGCTCGACGAGCAGCAGGAGATGCGCGTCAACGCGACCGGCGATCGCATCTACGGCGTCGACGGCTCGGCAACCCCGTGGATCCGCGACGTCGGGCCGAGCGCGCAGGAGCCCGACGCGCGACTGGGTGTCATCGAGCCCGACCGGGGCGACTTCGTGCGCATCGTGATCGGGCAGCGCCGCGGCGGAAACAACTACTGGGCGCTGGACATCTCGCCCACGGTGGAGATCCCCGACGCCGATACCGAGGTGACGACCCACGTCGCACCGTCGCTCATCTGGCGCATCCGGGGCGGCACCCCCGAGTACCCGATGCTGGGGCAGACGTGGTCCAAGCCGGTGCTCGCGAGCGTGCTGGTGGGCACCGGCGTCGGCGTCGCCGCCGAGCGCCGGGACGTGTTCATCTTCGCGGGCGGCTACGACCCCGACACGCAGGACGCCGGCTATGCGCCGGGCGTGAACGTCGGGAACGCGATCTACGTCGCGGACGCGCTCACCGGCCAGCGCCTGTTCTACGCGGGCGGGCCGGCGGTCGGCGCGATCCCGGGCGCGAACGCGCTGCACGCGACCGGCAGCGGCGGCGTGGAGGTGCCCGACATGGTGTTCCCGATCCCGTCCGACGTGGCCGCCTTCGACGCCGACGGCGACGGCTCCGTCGATCGCCTGTACGTCGGCGACGCCGGTGGGCAGATGTGGCGCGTGGACCTGCGCCCGAACCGCGTGAACGGCCAGGGCGGCCTCAACGGCGTGGTGGGCAAGCTGGCCGTCGTGTCCAGCGACGCCGCTCCCGCCGACGAGCGGAAGTTCTTCTTCCCGCCGTCGGTGATCCAGGTTCGCGGTCCGGGCAGCCGCTCGAACACGGACTACGATCTCGTGAGCGCGGTCACCGGCAACCGCGCGAACCCGCTCAACAACCTCGTGCGGGACCGCTTCTACGCATTCCGCGACAAGGTCATCGGCCCGCTTGCCGATACCAACAACGACGGCCTCGCAGACAGCGCGGCCTACCCGACCATCCAGGCGGACCTGGACGGCGCGCCCGGCGCGTCGCCGCCGGTCGCGGCGCAGACCTTCGGCGACATGGTGGATCTCACCGAGTTCAACGGCCCGGACGATCCGACGTTCCCGGACACGTCGACCTTCACGAACTCGAACGGCTTCTACATCCGGCTGGACACCGAGAATCCGGGCGAGGGCGAGAAGGGCCTCGCGGCGCCGACGACGATCGCCGGGCGCATATTCTTCACCACCTTCCTGCCGCAGGGGGTCGTGGACGAGGATCGGTGCACGCTGGCCGAGGGGCGCGGCCTGCTCTACGGCCTGGACGCGATCACGGGCGCCGCGATCTTCAACTGGGACGAGTCCGGCGACGGCCAGGTCACGCGCAGCGACCGCGTGTACACCCTCGGTTCGGGCATCCCGTCGAGCCCGGTGCCGGTGTTCTTCCCCGAGAAGGTGATGCTGCTGGTCGGTATCGGCGGCGGCGCCGAGACGGTGGACCCGGAGATCGTCGTTCCCAGGCAGCGCACGTACTGGTTCCAGCAGGATGTGCAGTAACATCGATCCGGCCCGCGCCCGGCCCGTGGCGGGCGCGGACACCGACGTGGAGGCCGGGACCGTGGGGGCGCGTCGCGCCGCCCCGCTCAACGAGGCGCAGACTCAATGAAGACCGAGCCGATGAACCCTGCCCGACGCGCGCCCCCGCGCGACCGCGGCTTCACCCTCACGGAGCTGATCGTCGTGGTCGCCATCGTCGGCATCCTCGCGGCGATCGGTCTGCCGATGTACAGCGACTACTCGCGCACCAGCAAGCGCGCCGACGCACAGCAGTCGCTGCTGCGCATGGCGCAGCTCCAGGAGCGGTACTTCACGGAGCGCAACCTCTACGCGACACAGACCAGCGACCTCGGGTACAGCGATCAGCCGCCCAACGCCGCCAACCGCGCGGTGTCGAACGAGGAGTTCTGGGCGCTGAGCGTGGATCCCGTGGTCGGCCCGGCGTTGTCCTACACGCTGCGGGCGGTGCCCCATGGCACGCACAGCGACCCGGAGTGCGCCGCAATCACGCTCGACTCGACGGGCATCAAGGCGCCCGACGACTGCTGGTCAGGCCGCTGAACGTGCGTCGCGCGTAGAGCGCGCGTTCAGCCGCGGGCGCTGCCGCGCGCGCCGCGCGTGTGGCGAAGCAGGTTCTTGGGCAACGAGAACACCACCGCCTCGCGCTGACCCTCGTTCTCGATCACCGTGGTGCCGCCCCAGCCGGTGAGGCGGTCCACCACCGCGCGCACGAGCACCTCCGGCGCGGACGCGCCGGCCGTGACGCCGACCCGCGCCGCGCCTTCGAACCACGCGCGCTCGAGCTGGTCCGCACTGTCGACGAGGTAGGCCGGCGTGCCGAGGTTCGTCGCGACCTCGCGCAGGCGGTTCGAGTTCGAGCTGTTCGGCGATCCCACCACGATGAACACGTCGCAGTCGGGTGCGATCCGGCGCACCGCGTCCTGACGGTTCTGCGTCGCGTAGCAGATATCGTCCTTCTTGGGCCCGCAGATGTCCGGGAAGCGCGCCCGCAACGCCTCGATCACCGCCGCGGTATCGTCCATCGACAGCGTGGTCTGGGTGACGAACGCGAGCCGCGACGGATCCTTGACCTCGAGCGCGTCCACGTCCTCGGGAGATTCCACGAGGTACATGCGTCCTCCCGACGTCGCGCGGGCTTCGTACTGGCCCAGCGTGCCCTCGACCTCGGGGTGCCCGGCGTGCCCGATCAGCACGCACTCGCGGCCGTCCTTCTGGTAGCCGGCGACCTCGACGTGCACCTTGGTCACCAGCGGACAGGTCGCGTCGAAGACCTGCAGATCGCGGCGCGCCGCCTCGCGCCGTACCTCCCGCGACACACCGTGGGCGCTGAAGATCACCGTCGCGCCGTCCGGCACCTCGGAGAGCTCGTCGACGAACACCGCGCCCTTGCGCGCCAGGCCGTCCACCACGTAGCGGTTGTGCACGACCTCGTGGCGCACGTAGATGGGCGGATCCAGGACTTCCAGGGCCTGCTCGACGATCTCGATCGCCCGGTCGACGCCGGCGCAGAAGCCTCGGGGGTTGGCGAGCACGATTTCCATCGCGTATCCATCCGGTTGCGCGGTCGCGAATGGTAACAGCGGGCCGCACCTTGTCGACGCCCGCGACCGCGCGCTCGCGCGGTCACGGCCGACTCAGCGCGCGTCCTCGGCAGCGGGCGCGAACAGCGACGTCACGACCAGGATCGCCGCGCCGACGCAGATCGCCGAGTCCGCCACGTTGAACGCCGGCCAGTGGAAGCTGCGGTAGTGGAAGTAGAGGAAGTCCACGACCCGGCCGTCCCGGAACAGGCGGTCCAGCAGGTTGCCCACCGCGCCGCCCAGCACCAGCGACAGCGCCCACGCGGTCCAGCGCTCCCCGGGCGGCAGCCGCCACAGCCAGCGCACCAGGTAGGCGCCGACCGCGATCGCGAGCGCGATGAACAGCCAGCGCTGCCAGCCGCCCGCGTCGCCCAGCAGGCTGAACGCGGCGCCGGTGTTGAAGGTCAGCAGCAGGTCGAAGGTGGGCACCAGCGGCACCGGTCGGTGCACCTCCAGCCAGTGCAGGGCGGCCCACTTCGTGGCCTGGTCGAGGACCGTGACCGCCACCGCGAGGGCGAGCCAGGGCAGCGGTGCGCCGCCGCCGGCGGGCACGGGCGCGCTCACGGGCCGGCCGTGCCGGCCCGGTGCGCCGCCAGCACCCGCCGACCGGCCTCGACGTCGCGCGCGATCTGGGCCCTGAGCGCGTCCAGGCCCGCGAAACGCTGCTCCTCGCGCAGGCGTGCGAGGAAGCGCACCTCGCACAGCCGGCCGTAGAGATCGCCGTCGAAGTCAAGCACGTGCACCTCGACGCGCTCCTCGGTGCCGTCCACGGTCGGGCGCCGCCCGACGTTGGCGACGCCCTCGAGCCGCGTGCCGCCGCCGTCGAGCAGGTGCACGGCGTACACCCCGGCCAGCGCCGCCCTGCCGCGGCGAAGCGGGAGGTTCGCGGTGGGGAAGCCGATGCGCCGCCCGAGCCGCTGGCCGTGCGCGACCCGGCCGCACAGCGAGTAGGGCCTGCCCAGAAGGGCCGCGGCGCCGGACAGATCGCCCGCCGCGAGGCACTCGCGAACCCGGGTGCTGCTGATGCGCCGCGCACCGTCGTGCTGCGTGTCCAGGCGCGAGAGGGTGAAGTGCCCGGCATCCGCCGCCGCACGCAGCGTCGCGAAGTCGCCGCCGCCGCGGTGGCCGAAGCGGAAGTCGTCGCCGACCAGCAGGTGGCGCACAGCGAGGCGCCGGACGAGGACGTCTCGAATGAAGTCGTCGGCACTCATCGCCGCGAGGCGCCGGTCGAAGCGCGCGCACACGACGCGGTCGAGGGCGTGGCGGGCCAGCAGGGAGATCTTCTGCCGGAAGTCCGTGAGGCGCGCCGGCGCCCGCTCCGGCGCGAGCAGCTCGACCGGGTGCGGCTCGAACGTGAGCAGTGCCGGCGCGAGCGAGCGCTCGCGAGCGGCCGCGACGAGCTGCGCGAGCAAGGCCGCGTGGCCGCGGTGCACGCCGTCGAAGTTGCCGATGGTGAGCGCACAGCCGCCGTGCGGACGCGCGTTGTGCAGCCCGCGCACCAGGCGCACGCCCGCGCCGGGCAGGCGCCCGTGGTCGGCGGTGTCGCTGTGGCGGGAGTGCCCCATGGTCGAGGGAAGGGGTCGGTACGGGCCGGTGAGGACGCGGAGCGGCGCGGGCGAAGGCGCCGACGAAGGGGCGATTCTACCCGTCGACCGCGGCCGGCGCGGCCAGCTCGCGAGGGCGAAGACCCAGCGCCAGCAGGGTCAGCCCGTAGACCGACGCACCGCCCCCGATCAGCACCGCGAGGCGCCACGCGCGCTCGACGGCACCGGCAGCCAGCCAGCCCTCCGGCTCGCCGCGCAGCGCGATCAGGAACACCGACATCGCGACGCTGGCAGCCGTCACCTGGAGCGCCGTGCGCCGCCAGCCGGCCCCCGGGCGGTGCACGCCGCCGCGAGCAAGCCCGCGGTGCAGCAGCAGCGCGTTCACCCACGCGGCGCCGGCGGTCGCGAGCGCGAGCCCGGCATGCGCGAGGAACGGCACCAGCAGCGCGTTCAGCAGCAGGTTGGCCGCGACCGCGATCGCGGCGACCCGCACCGGGCTGCGCATGTCCTGGCGCGCGTAGTAGCCGGGGGCCAGCACCTTGACGGCGACGAAGCCCGGCAGCCCGAACGCGAACGCGATCAGGCTGAGCGCGGTCAGCGACACGTCCTCGGCGGTGAACACGCCGTACTGGAACAGCGTCGCGAGGATCGGCGTGGCCAGCAGCGCGATCCCGAGCGCGGCGGGCATCGCGACCAGCGCCACGAGGCGCAGCGACCAGTCGAGGGTCGCCGAGAAGCGCGCCGGCGCCGCCGCCGCATGCTCCTGCGACAGCCTGGGCAGGATCACCGTCGCCAGCGCGATGCCGAACACGCCCAGCGGGAACTCCATGATTCGGTCGGAGTAGTACAGCCACGACACGCTGCCCTCGCGCAGGAAGGACGCGATCACGGTGTTCACCAGCAGGTTGAACTGGGCCACCGACACCCCGATCAGCCCGGGCACGATGAGCCACGCGACGCGGCGCATGCCGGCGTGGGCCAGCGACAGCCTCGGGCGCACCAGCAGCCCGAGCCGCGCCAGGAACGGGAACTGGAACGCGAGCTGCACGGCGCCGGCCACGAACACCCCGATCGCGAGCGCCATCACGGGCTCGTCCAGGTGCGGTGCGAGCAGCAGGGTGGCCGCGATCAGGCACAGGTTGAGCAGCACCGGCGTGAAGGCGGGCACCGCGAAGCGCCCGTAGGTGTTGAGCAGGCCCGCGCACAGAGAGGTCAGGGAGATGAACAGCAGGTACGGAAAGCACAGCCGAAGCATCGCCACGGTGAGCGCGAACTTGTCGGGCTCGTCGCCGAAGCCCGGCGCGAACAGCCACACCAGCGCCGGCGCGGCGAGCACCCCCAGCGCGGTCACCACGAGCAGCACCAGTGCGAGCGCGCCGGCCACGTGCGCCGCGAGATCCCGCACGGCGTCGTCGCCGTCCTCGTTGCGGCTCTTCGAGAGCACCGGGACGAAGGCCTGGTTGAACGCGCCTTCGGCGAACAGGCGCCGGAACAGGTTCGGGATGCGGAACGCGACGAAGAACGCGTCCGCCGCCTCGCCGGCCCCGAACGCGCGCGCGATCACCATGTCGCGCACGAACCCGAGGATCCGCGACAGCAGGGTGTTCGCGCCGACCGTGGACGTCGCGCGCAGCAGCCCCCGCTTCACGGCGCCCCGCGAGGCGCGCGCCCCGCTCTGGTTGACTTGGCCGGAGGAGTCTGTACCCTTCCCGCCTTTTCCTCCGGCTCCATTTTCCTCCGAGGACATTCCGTGGCCAACTCAGCCCAGGCGCGCAAACGGGCGCGCCAGAACGACAACCGGCGCCTGCACAATGCCGGCATGCGCTCGATGATGCGCACACACGTCAAGAAGGTCCTGCGAGCCATCGAGGCGGGGGACAAGGGCGCGGCCGAGGCCGCATACCGGGCGGCCGTGCCGATCATCGACCGCGTGGCGGACAAAGAGATCATCCACAAGAACAAGGCCGCCCGCCACAAGTCGCGTCTCAACGCCCGCATCCGGGCCATGGCCTGACCGAAGGCCACGCGGACCATCCTCCGGGCACACTCGCTCGGGCGATGCCCTGAACTTTGGCGCGCGGCCGCGCGCCATGCCCCGGGCCCCCTGCATCGTGCTCCGAACGCCGCGAAAGCGGCGTTCAGCGGTGCAGCAGCACCAGGTTGTCGCGATGGATGAGTTCCGGCTCGCGCACGAAGCCGAGCAGCTCGGCGATGCGCCCTGACGGCTGCCCGGCAATCGCGCGCACCTCCGACGCGTCGTAGTTCACGAGCCCGCGCGCGACCTCACGGCCCTGCCCGTCCAGGCAGGCCACGACCTCGCCGCGCTCGAACTCCCCGTCCACCGCCGACACCCCGACCGCCAGCAGGCTGCGCCCGGACTCGGTCAGCACCTTCACCGCGCCGGCGTCCAGCGCCAGACGCCCGCGCACCCGCACCTGCCCGGCCAGCCACTGCTTGCGCGCCGCCAGCGGCGCACTCTCCGGGCGCAGGCAGGTGCCCGGAGATTCCCCGTCGCGCAGGCGCAGCAGCACCCGCGGCTCGCGGCCCGAGACGATGCGCGTGGCCGCGCCCGAGCGCGCGGCGAGCGCGGCGGCGCGCAGCTTCGTGCGCATGCCGCCGCGCCCCAGGGCGCCGCCGCCGCCGGCCAGCGCGTCCAGCGCCGGGTCGCCGGCGCGCCCGTCGCGCACCAGCGTCGCCGTGGCGTCCACGCGGGGATCCGCGGTGTACAGGCCCGCCTGGTCGGTGAGGATCACGAGCTGCTCCGCCTCCACCAGGTTGCAGACCAGGCCGCCCAGGGTGTCGTTGTCGCCGAGCCGGATCTCGCTGGTGGCCACGGTGTCGTTCTCGTTCACCACCGGCACCACGCCGTAGGCGAGGAGCGCGCGGAACGTCGTGCGCGCGTTCAGGTAGCGCCGGCGATCGGCGACGTCCTCGTGGGTGAGCAGCACCTGCGCGGTATGGGTGCCGTGGCGCTGGAAGGCCTGCTCCCAGACCTGCACCAGCCCCATCTGCCCGACGGCCGCCAGCGCCTGCAGCTCGTGCAGGGCCTGCGGGCGCCGCGCCAGCCCGAGCCGGCTCATGCCGGCGGCAATCGCGCCCGATGACACGACGACGAGGTCCACCCCCGTTCGCCGCAGCGCCTCGAGGTCATCGACCCAGCCGCGGATCGCCTCCTCGTCCAGCCCGCGCCCGTCGCGGGTCAGCAGCGCACTGCCGAACTTCACGACCCATGGCGCGGTGACCGTCGCGCGCGCGTTCTCAGCCATCGCGCTCGCCGGCCGCCTCGGCGGGCGCCTCTTCGCGCTCCCGCGCGAGCGACTCGAGGTGGCGCATCACGTCCCGGCACAGCGCCTCGCACCCCTCGCCGCTCAGCGCGCTCACCGCGTACACCGGGCCGGTCCACCCGAGCGCGCGCACCAGCGCCGCGCGCACCGCGTCGCGCTCGGCGGGCGGCAGCAGGTCGACCTTGTTGATCACGAGCCAGCGTTCGCGGCCCGCGAGCTCGGGGCTGAAGCGCGCCAGCTCCTCGGCCACCGCGCGCACGTCCCGCGCGGCCCGCGCGCAGGTCTCGTCCGCGCCCGCGCCCTCGCTCCCCGGCGGCGCGACGTCCACGAGGTGGAGCAGCAGCCGGGTGCGGGCCAGGTGGCGCAGGAAGCGGATGCCGAGGCCGGCGCCCTCCGCCGCGCCTTCCACGAGGCCGGGGATGTCGGCCAGCACGAAGCTGCGGTCGGTGCTGATGCGCACGACCCCCAGCCCCGGATACAGGGTCGTGAACGGATAGTCCGCCACCTTGGGCCGTGCCGCCGACACCGCGCGCAGGAACGTGGACTTGCCGGCGTTGGGCAGGCCCAGCAGGCCGGCGTCGGCGAGCAGCTTGAGCTCCAGGCGCAGGCGGCGGCTCTCGCCGGGAAAGCCCGGCGTCGTGCGCCGCGGCGCGCGGTTGGTACTGGACTTGAAGCGCGCGTTGCCGAGCCCGCGGTCACCACCGCGCGCGACACGCAGCCGCTCGCCGGGCGCCAGCAGCTCGCCGACCAGCAGCCCGCTGTCCTCGTCGAACACCTGGGTGCCGGCAGGCACGCGCACCTCGAGATCGGCGCCGCTTCGCCCGGTGCACTGCGCGCCGGCGCCGGGCTGGCCGTTCTCCGCCCGGAAGCGGCGCCGGTATCGGAAGTCCACCAGCGTGTTCAGCCCCGGGTCGGTGACCAGCACGACGCTGCCGCCGTCGCCGCCGTCGCCGCCGTCCGGGCCGCCGCGTGGAATGTACTTCTCGCGACGGAAGGACAGGCAGCCGCGCCCGCCGTGGCCGGCCTCGACCGTGATGGTGGCTTCGTCGACGAACTTCATGACGCGCTGCGCCCCGCGCTGCCGCGGCGGGAGCCGGGCACAAAAAACCCCGCTCGGGGGCGGGGTCTCCTGTGGCGGCGGGGCCCCGGGGCGGTCGTCAGACCGCCGGCTCCACGCTCACCGTGCGGCGGTTCTCGCGGCCCTTGCGCTCGAAGCGCACGACGCCGTCGCTGGTCGCGAACAGCGTGTGGTCGCGGCCGCAGCCCACGTTCACGCCCGGGTGGAAGTGGGTGCCGCGCTGGCGGACGATGATGCCTCCGGCGCGCACCGACTGGCCGCCGAACAGCTTCACGCCGAGGCGCTTGGACTGGGAGTCGCGGCCGTTCTTGCTGCTGCCGCCTGCCTTCTTGTGTGCCATGGCTGATGGACCTCCGCTGCGATCAGCCGGCAGCGATGCCGGTGACCTCGATCTCGGTGTAGTTCTGACGGTGCCCCTGGCGCCGCATGTAGTGCTTGCGCCGCCGGAACTTGATGATGTGGACCTTGTCGCCACGCCCGTGAGCGCGCACGGTGGCGGAGACCTTCGCGCCGTCCACCACCGGGGTGCCCACGGTCACGTCTGCGCCCTCGCCGACCATCAGCACGCGGTCGAACTCGACCGTCGCACCCTCGTCGGCGCCGAGCCGCTCGACGCGCAGCACCTCGCCCTCCTCGACCCGGTACTGCTTGCCGCCGGTCACGATTACCGCATACATTCTCGCGCGTCTCCTGTTGGCCCCGCGGGCCGGGGGTGCCGCACCGGGGCTCGTTCGCAGCGGCCTGGAAAGCTGCCAGGTCAAAGCGACCCGCCCGGGCAAAAGCGGAATTCTATGTGTGCCGGTGTCTGCGGACAAGAGGCCCGGCGCTCTGGAATGTCGGGCGGGGTATACTCCCGGCCAGCGAATCCGACCGGCATTCATGTCCACCACCGCCGCCCTCTCCCAGCCTCCGGACCGGCGCGCCGACCTGCAGGCCATCCGCGCGCCGGTTCAGGCGGACATCGCCGCGGTCGATGCCGCGATCGCGGCTCACCTGCGCTCCGACGTCGCGCTGGTGAACCAGGTCGCCGAGCACATCATCCACAGTGGCGGCAAGCGGCTGCGTCCGCTGGTCACCCTGCTCGCGGCCCGCGCCGCCGGCTACGGCGGCGGCGAGCACGTGATGATGGCGGCCATCGTGGAGTTCATCCACACCGCCACCCTGCTCCACGACGACGTCGTCGACGACTCGAACCTGCGCCGCGGCCAGCTCACCGCGAACGCGCTGTTCGGCAACGAGGCCAGCGTCCTGGTCGGCGACTTCCTGTACTCGCGGGCCTTCCAGATGATGGTGGAGGCCGGGTCCATGCGCGTGATGCGCATCATGGCGGACACCACCAACGCGATCGCCGAGGGCGAGGTGCTGCAGCTGCTGAACTGCCGCGACCCGGAGACCACGGAGGCGAGCTACATGGAGGTGGTGCACGCGAAGACCGCACGCCTGTTCGAGGCCGCCGCACGCGTCGGGGCGGTCCTGGACGGGGCCGACGACGCCCTGGAGCCGCACCTCGCGCGTTACGGGCTGCACCTGGGAGTGGCCTACCAGCTCGTCGACGACGTGCTGGACTACTGCGGCACCCCGGAAGCAATCGGCAAGAACCTCGGGGACGACCTGGCCGAGGGCAAGCCCACGCTGCCGCTGATCCGGGCGATGCTGGGCTGCTCCGAGGCCGAGCGCTCGCTGATCCGCCGCGCGATCGAGAACGGCGGCCTGGAACACATCGACGGTGTGCTGGCGGCCGTTGAACGCACAGGGGCCATTGACTACACTGCGCGCCGCGCGCGAGATGAGGCCCGGCGCGCGGGCGAGGCGCTAGCTGCGATCCCGACCTCGCCCTTCCGCGACGCTCTCGCCGCCCTCGCCGAGTTCGCCGTCGCCCGCACCTACTGAAGGCGCGGCGCGGAGAGCCGCCCGGGCGCTGACGCGCCGCCGTCACACATCGGGGTATAGCTCAGCCTGGTAGAGCACCGTCTTCGGGAGGCGGGGGTCGCAGGTTCAAATCCTGCTACCCCGACCAATTGTCGATCTTCGAGGTTCCCGGCGTTCCCGAATCCGCCGGTCACCGACTCCAGCAGCGCCTTGTCTCGAGGTTCCCCGCCGCGTGCCGGCCGTCGTCGGTCGGCGCCCGGCACCGGCGCACGGGTCTGCGGGCGGCGGAATCGGGACCGACGTCCACCGCAGCCTGCGCGCGGCGTGCCCCGCCAGCGGTGCGCGACGCGAGCGGCATGCCGCCCGCTGTTTGCGTGCCGGCCGGATGCTGCGACGATCCGCTGCATGCCGTGAACCGGCCCGCACCCGGACGAGCCCGCGAGGAGCCCCAGCGATGAAGATCACCCGCGTCGAAGCCTGGATTCTGCGCGCCCCCGACGACGGGCGCCCGCACTGGGTGAGCCACTTCGTGGTGCCCAAGGCCAGCGAGATCCTGGTGCGCCTGCACACCGACGAGGGGCTGGAAGGCGTCGGCATCGCGACCAGCTACACCCCGATCGAGGCCGCCGTCCACGCGTGGAAGACCGGCATCCACGAGCTGATCGAGGGCCAGGACCCGCTGGCGCCGGAGCGCGTGCACCGCACCCTGTTCGAGAAGACGTGGTCGCGCCTCGCGAGCGAGAAGCGCTGGACCCGCGAGGCGGTGATCCGCATCGCGGCGGCGGTGGACATCGCGTGCTGGGACCTGATGGGCAAGGCCGCGAACCTGCCGCTGTACCGGCTGTTCGGCGGCTACACCGACCGCGTGCCGTGCTACGTCACCTGCGCGTACTACCGCGACGGCAAGGACCTCGCGGAGCTTCGCGACGAGATGCAGATGCTGAAGGGCCAGGGCCACCGCGGCTTCAAGGCCAAGGTCGGCGGCGTGCCGCTGGCCGAGGACATGCGCCGCCTGGAGCTGGTGCGCGAGGTGATCGGCGACGACGCGGACATGATGGTGGACGTGAACCGGGGCTGGTCGCTGGAAGAGGCCATCGACGGGGCGAACGCGATGCTGGCGCTGAATCCACGCTGGCTCGAGGAGCCGGTACGCTGGCACGACGACCGGCGCATGCTGTCGCTGCTCGCGGCGAAGACCTCGATACCGCTGTCCGCCGGCGAGAGCGAGCTCACCAGCTACGGCTGCCGCGCGCTGCTCGACGAGCGCGCGATCCAGATCCTGCAGTTCGACTGCACCATGATGGGCGGCTTCACCGAGGGCCGGAAGCTGGCCGCGCTGTGCGAGCTCAACCACGTGCAGGTCGCGCCGCACCACGACTGCTTCATCCACGCCCACGTCGTCGCGGCGAGCCCGGCCGGGTGCATCGTCGAGTCGTTCACCGACCCCGAGCGCGACCCGCTGCAGGCGGAGCTGTGGGAGAACCCGCCGCGCATCGCCGACGGCATCCTGACGCTGAACGCGGACCCGGGGCTCGGGCTGCGCCTGTCGCAGGAGGCGCTCGGCCGCTACGGGGAACGGGTGCGCTGAGACCTCGTGAACCTTTCACCCGCCTTTTGCGCGCGCCGTTCGACGGCTGCGACCGCGTTGCCTGCCCCGGGGACGGCGCTCGCCGGACTCGCTTGTCTGCACGGCAGGCGCCGTGCCTCGCTCGCGGCGGCATGCGAAGGATTACGCACGCTGAGAGGAAGCAAGCGAGGCTCACGATGCCCGCGCCGTGCGACGGCTGCGCGGCGCGCTGATTGAGATCAATTTCCGCACCCGCCGCGCGTGGGATCCTGTGCGCAGACAGTCGCAGGGAGCCGCGGACGCTTCGTGAACCACGCCGAGACGAGACCGCGCGCGGTGCCGAACGCACCCGCCATGCCGACCAGCCGCATCGCGCGGCTGCCCGTGTTCTCGAACCTGTCGTCCCAGGAGCTGGACGCGCTGGCAGGCCTCGGGCGCGAGCGGCGCGCCGCAGCCGGTGAGGTGCTGTTCCATCGCGGTGACGCGTGCGCCAGCGTGTTCGGCCTGCTCGACGGCAGCGTCAAGCTGGTGCGCCGTGCCGGCGGGCGCGAGACCGTGATCGACCTGCTCGGCGCCGGCGAGCTCGTCGGCGACACCGCGCTGTTCTCGGGCCGCGGCCACGATGCCGACGCCGTCACCCTGACCGAGTGCCGCCTGCTGTGCCTGGCGGCGCTGCCGCTGCTGCGCCACCTGCAACTCTCACCGCGCACCGGCCTCGCGCTGCTGGCGCACATGAGCCGTCGCGTGGAGCGCCTCGGCGCCCGCGTCGAGAGCCACGCGCGCTTCTCCGCGGAGCAGGCGGTCGCCGGGTTCCTGCTCGAGCACTGCGACGGCAACGGCCTGCTGGGCCGCACCGCGGCCGCCTGCGGGCGGCGTGATCTCAGCGCGCTGCTGGGACTGCGCCCGGAGACGCTGAGCCGGGCGCTCAGCCGGTTCCGGCGCGCCGGCTGGCTGCGCGAGCGCGGCGACGGCCGCCATGTCGTGGATCGCGGCGCCCTCGCCGCGTGCCTTCCCGACGGCGCCGGCGCCTACGCCGGCAAGTGACCGCGGTGCCGCCGGACGGGTGAACGACGCCGTGTCGCGTGCGCCCGCCCGGCATCCCGTCACCCGCCCCAGACCTCGGTCAGCAGCCGCAGCCAGTTCTCGCCCAGCACCTTGCGGATGCGGCCCTCGCTCCAGCCGCGGCGTTCCATCGCCGCGGTGAGGTTCGGGTACTCGTCGAGGGTCGCGAGGCCCTTCGGCAGCCGCGGCACGCGGGCCTGGCCCGGCACCAGGGTACGGCCGTGGCCCTTGTCGCGGCGCAGCCATTCGAAGAACGCGACGTCCTGACCCTCGGTGAAGTCGGTGCCGATCCCCACCGCGTCCTCGCCGACGACGTCGATCACGTACTCGAACACCTCGACGCACTGGTCCACGGTGGTGTCGTCGCCCCACGGCAGGAACGGCGGGTAGGTCGCGACGCCGACGAAGCCGCCGCGCTCCGCGACGCGCCGCATCTCGTCGTCGGTCTTGTTGCGCGGATGGTCCTTGATCCCGGTCGGGCAACAGTGCGTGTACGCGACGGGCTTCTTCGAGTGCTCCACCGCATCGCGGCTGGTCATCGCGCCGACGTGGGACAGGTCCACCAGCACCCCCGTGCGGTTCATCTCGTCGATCACGTCGCGGCCGAAGTCCGACAGCCCGGCGTCGTGACTCTCCCAGCAGCCGCTGCCCACCAGGTTCTGGGTGTTGTAGGTGAGCTGCATCACGCCCACCCCGAGCGCGCGGAACAGCTCCACGAACTCGACGCGATCCTCCAGCGCCGAGGTGTTCTGCCAGCCGAGGATGATGCCCACGCGGTCGCGCGCCTTCGCCTCCCGGATGTCGGCCGCGCGGTGCACCGGCATGATCAGGTCGCCGTGCTCGCGGAACCAGCGCTGCCACTGCGTGATGTTCACCATGGTGTCGCGGAAGCCTTCCCACACCGAGCACGTGCAGTTCGCCGCGGTGAGTCCTCCGGCGTGCATCGCCTCGAACACGCTGCGCTCGAAGCGCGAGATCACCAGTCCGTCGATCACGATCGCGTCCCGGTGCAGTGCAGTCGCGTCATTCATCGTCGTCGTTCCCCGTCGTGATCTGCAGAGCGACGCGCGCCGGCGTCGCGCCCGTCGGACCGCCGCGATGCGGTCACGCCGCTCATCGCGTTCCTCTAGGCGATGGCGCCGGCCCCGCGCCGGCGGGCGGCGCCGTACCGGCGTCCGGATCCAGCGCCACCACGCCCTGCTCCGCCATCGCGGCGATCGCGGCCGCGTCGAAGCCCAGCTCCGCGAGAAGCGCCGCGCCGTGCTCGCCGCGCCGCGGCACGTCGAGGCGCAGCCCCGGGCGCCGGCCGTCGAGCTCGACGGGCAGCGCCGGCACGCGCGTCGGACCGGTGGCCGGATCGGTGACGTCCAGCATGCCGCCGGGCGCGTTCAGATGCGGGTCGTCGAACAGCTCGTCCGGCCGCACGATCGGCGCGAACGGCAGCTCGATCGCCTCACAGGCCGCCATCAGGTCCGCGGCGTCCCAGGCCGCGAACACCTCGCGCACCTTCGGCAGCAGCCACGGGCGCGCGGCGACGCGCGCGGTGTTGCTCGCGAGCCGCGCATCGGCGTACAGCGCCGCCTGCCCGAAGCGCTCGCAGAAGCGCTGCCACTGGCTGTCGGTGACCACGCCGACGAACACCTGCGTGCCGTCGCGCGTGTCGAACACGTCGTAGATCGCCCACGCCGAGAGCCGCTCCGGCATCGGCGGCGCGGCACGCCCGGTCACCGCGAACTGCATCATGTGCTGGGCCACCAGCAGCACGTTGCTCTCGAACAGCGCGCTGGCGACCTGCTGGCCGCGCCCCGTACGGTCGCGCTCGCGGAGCGCCGCGAGGATAGCGATCGCGGCGAACATCCCGCCCATGATGTCGTTCACCGACGAGCCCGCGCGCAGCGGACGCCCCGGCGGCCCCGTCATGTACGCGAGGCCGCCCATCATCTGCACCACCTCGTCCAGCGCCGTGCGGTGCTCGTACGGCCCCGGCAGGAAACCCTTCAGCGAGCAGTAGATCACGTCGGGGCGCAGACGCCGCACGCCTTCGTAGTCGAGGCCCAGGCGCGCCATCGCGCCGGGGCGGAAGTTCTCGGTCACGACGTCGGCGCTCGCCAGCAGCCGCTCCACCGCCTCGCGCCCGGCCGGTGCCTTCACGTCCACGGCGAAGCTCTTCTTGTTGCGGTTGAAGCACACGAAGAAGCCGGCGCCGGACCCGGTGAGACGCCGCGTGTTGTCGCCGCGCACCGGCTCGACCTTGATCACGTCGGCGCCGAGATCCGCGAGGACGAGGCCGCAGGTGGGCCCCATCACCATGTGCACGAACTCGACGACCCGCACACCGGCGAGGGGCAGCGTGGCTGTCGGCGGCGGGTTCATGGGCGCGACAATGTGTCAGCTTCGCCGGCCGATTGCGACCCTCGCCGCGCGCCACGATGTGCCCGCGCGGCGCCCGATTGCGCCCGCGCCGCGACGGCGGACGGCCCGCGGGCGACCGGTACACTCCCCCGTCATCTCGCCTGGAGGACGCTTGCCCATCGGCCGGCAGCCGTGCCGGCGGCCGATGCGCAAGCACCGTCGCTGATCACCGTTCCGAGGAGCCGGGCCATGCCTGCGCGTCACCCGTTTCCACGCCGCTCGCCTGCCCGCGCCGTCGCGGTCGCGGCCGTCGCGTTCGTCATGCTCGCCGCGGCCGCGTGCGCGCGCGGCGCCACCGCGCTCGAGCTCGCCCGCGTCACGCCGTCCGGCGACGACGTGCCGGCGGGACGGCAGATCGTGTTCCGGTTCGACCGCCCGATGGTGCCGCTCGGGCGCATGGCCCGCGAGCGCCACGAGATCCCGGTGCGCATCGCGCCGCGGCTGGACTGCCGCTGGCGCTGGCTGGACGTGCGCACGCTCGCGTGCGAGCTCGCGCCGCAGGACGCGCTCGCGCCGGCGACCCGCTACCGCATCGTGATGGAGCCGGGGCTGCGCGCCCTCGACGGCAGCATGCTGGCCGCGGCGGTGGAGCACCGCTTCACGACGCTGCGCCCGCAGGTGGCCTGGGTCGCGTTCGAGACCTGGCTGGCACCGCAGAGGCCGGTGCTGAAGGTGATGTTCAACCAGCCGGTGACGCGCGACAGCGTGCGCGCGTCGATGGACTTCGTCACGCCCGGCGCCGGGCCGGCTCCGCTGCGCGTGGCGGCCGTGCACGCGGACGGGCTCGCGGTGCTCGACGGCGACGCGTCGCCCGCCCGGGTCGCGAGCGCGGCGCTGCGCGCGAGCGCGCCCGCCCGGTCGTGGCTGGTGACACCGGCGGCCGCGTTGCCGGCCGACACGCCGACCGCGCTCGCCGTTCGGCCCGGGCTGGTCGCCGCCGGCGGGCCCGAGCCCGGCATCGAGCGGCGCAGCGTGTCCGCGTTCCATACCTTCCCGCCGCTTCGCTTCCTCGGCGTGCGCTGCGCAGGCGTGAGCGACGGCAAGCCCGTCGAGCTCGCGCCGGCGAGCGGCGCCGCGGCGCCGGGGCCGTGCGATCCGCTGGCCCGCGTCGCGCTGCTGTTCTCCGCGCCGGTGCCGGTGGCGTCGGTCCGCGACGCGGTCACGGTCACGCCAGCCCTGCGCGGCGGCGGCGAGTCCGGCGACGGGCCCTGGGACAGCGCGGTGGACTGGCTGGACCTGGGGCGCGCGCATGCGCAGGGGCAGCGCTACGCGGTGTGGTTCCCGGAGCACCTGCAGGCCTTCCGGCACTACCGCGCCGAGAGCGCGCCGGGCGCGCTGCACGACGCGTTCGGCCGCGCGCTGGAGGACGGCTTCGCGATGGACTTCGGCACGGCCCACCGGCGCCCGCGGCTGGTGCTGGCGCACCCCGAGTCGGTGCTCGAGCTCGGCGTGGACAGCGAGGTGCCGCTGTACGTGACGAACCTCGACGCGGTGGACGTGTCGTTCCGGCGCCACGGGCGCATCGGCACCCACGCGCGCCGGATCCCGGTGCCGGCGGCCGAGGACGTGTCCTTCGCGCTGCCGCTGGGGGTACGTGCGCTGCTCGACGGCGCGAGCGGCGCGGTCAGCGGCGAGCTGCGGCCGGTGCCGGCCGGCGCCGACCACGACGGCCGTCACTTCTTCGCCCAGGTCACGCCGTTCGCGGTGACCGTGAAGCTCGGCCACTTCAGCTCCATCGCGTGGATCACGCGCATGGACACCGGCGAGGCGGTGGCCGGTGCGAGGCTCACCGTGTACCGGGACCGCTACGACACCCTGTCCGGGCCCGGCCCCGGCGCGACCGGCCCGTTCGTGACCGCGGCCAACGGCGTCGCCCGCCTGCCGGGCACCGCGGTGCTGGATTCCGGCCTCGACCTGCTGGACAACTGGCGCCGCGACCAGCCGCGGCTGTTCGTGGACGTGCGCGCCGACGGCGAGCGTGCGCTGCTGCCGCTGGACGGCGATTTCCGGATCTGGACCCGCGACGTGTGGCCCGCGCAGCACCGCGCGTACGGACACCTTCGCGCGTGGGGCACGACCGCGCAGGGCCTCTACCGCGCCGGCGACACCATCCAGTACAAGATCTACGTGCGCCACCAGGACACCCGCGCGCTGACGCCGGCGCCGCGCGAGGGGTACCGGCTGCGCGTGGTCGACCCCAAGGGCGAGCCGTTGCTGGACGGACTGGACGTCACGCTCAACGCGTTCGGCGCGTTCGACGGCGAGCTGGCCGTGCCGCGGGACGCGGCGGTGGGCTGGTACCGCTTCGTGCTGCACAGCCGCCATGGCAATCACGAGGTGCAGGCGTTCCGCGTGCTGGTCAGCGACTTCACGCCGGCACCGTTCAAGGTGCTCAGCGAGCTCAACGGCGAGCGATTCGAGGCCGGCGACCGGCTCGCCGTGACCACCACCGCGGCGCTGCACGCAGGCGGCCCCTACACCGGCGCCGCCGCGCGCGTCACGGTGCGGGTGCGCCCGCGGCCGCTGTCGCCGGAGCACCCCGTCGCGCGCGGCTTCCGCTTCACCACCGGCGACCAGGGCCGCGGCTGGCAGGTGCTGCGCCAGGACACGCGCGCCCTGGACGCGCGCGGGCTGCGCGTCACGGAGCTGGATCTCGACGAGGTCGGGATAGAGCACGGCGTGCTCGAGGTGGAGAGCGCGGTGCGCGACGACCGCGGCGGCCGGGTCGCGGCCACCGTGCGCGCGGGCTACACCGGGCGCGACCGTTTCGTCGGCCTGCGCGACACGTCGTGGGTGCACGAGGCGGGAGAGCTCGCGCGCGTGGACTGGCTCGTCGTGGACGCGCGCGGCGAGCCGGCCGCGGGCACCGCGGCGCAGGTGTCGGTGGAGCGCGAGCAGGTCTACGCGGCGCGGGTGAAGGGCGCCGGCAACGCGTACCAGCGACGCTACGAGCGCCGCTGGGAGCGGGTCGCGGGGTGTGCCGGGCGCTCGCGGGCCGAACCTGCCGCGTGCGTGTTCGTGCCCCCGCGCGCGGGGCGCTACCGGCTGGTGGCACGCATCGAGGACACGCTGGGCCGGCCCCAGCGCAGCGTGCTGCACACCTGGGTCACGGGCGCCGGCCGGGTGACGTGGGCCGAGCCCGACGACGGCGCGCTGTCGCTGACCCCCGATCGGAGCCGCTACGGCGTCGGCGACACGGTGCGCGTGCTGGTGCGCAATCCGTTTCCCGGCGCCCTCGCGCTGGTGACGCTCGAGCGCTACGGCGTGCTGCGCAGCTGGACCCGGCGCCTGGAGGGCAGCACGCCGGTGCTCGAGTTCCCGGTCGAGCCCGACCACATCCCGGGGGTGTTCCTGTCGGTGCAGGTGCTGTCTCCGCGCGTCGCGGCGCCGCCGCCCGCGCGCGGGCAGGTGGACCTCGGCAAGCCGGCCGCGCGCATCGGCTACCTGCGGCTGCCGGTGGACGACCCGTGGAAACGCCTCGACGTGACGGTGCGTGCCGGGCAGGCGGTGTACCGGCCGCGCGAGACCGCGGCGCTGCACTTCGAGGTGCGCCGCCACGACGACGGCGCGGTGCCGCAGGCGCCGGTGGAGCTCGCGGTCGCAGTGCTGGACGAAGCGGTGTTCGACCTCGTCGACGGCGGCAGCCGCACCTTCGATCCGTACGCCGGCTTTCACGACCGTTTCGACCTCGACGTCGTCAGCTACGCGCTGCTCACCCGGCTCGTCGGGCGGCAGAAGTTCGAGCGCAAGGGCGCCGACAGCGGCGGCGACGGCGGCGCCGGGCCGGGCCTGCGCGACCTGTTCCGCTTCGTGAGCTACTGGAACCCGTCGCTGCCGGTGGACGCCGGCGGCGGCGCGCGCGTCGAGGTGCCGCTGCCCGACAACCTGACGCGCTGGCGGGTGCTCGCGCTCGCGGTGACGCCCGGCGACCGCATGGGGCTCGGTGAAGGCGGCTTCCGGGTCAACAAGGACACCGAGCTGCGCGCGGTGATGCCGAACCAGGTCACCGCCGGCGACCGCTTCCGCGCCGGCTTCACGGTGCTCAACCGCAGCGATGGCGCGCGACGCCTGGCGGTGACGCTGACCGCCCGCGGCGACGCGCTGGCCGCCGACGCCGGGCGCACCGTCACGCTAGACGTCGCGCCGTTCGAGCGCGCCACCGCGTGGCTGGAGCTCGACACCGCCGCCGAGGGCCGCATCGAGTTCGAGGCCACCGCGGCCGATGCACGCGACGCCGATCGCCTGCGCCATCACCTGAGCGTGCGCGCGCGCACGGCGTTCACGACCGCCGCCACGATGGGCGTGCTGGACGGCGCCGGCGACGGGGTCGACGTCGCGGTGCCCGCGGCCGCGGTGCCCGGCGCCGGCGCGCTGTCGCTGCTGCTGTCTCCCAGCCTGCTCGGCAACGCCGACGGCGCGTTCCGCCACATGCGCGACTATCCGTACGCGTGCTGGGAGCAGCGCCTGTCGAAGGCGGTGATGGCGTCGCACTACGCGCGGCTGCGCGAGTTCCTGGACCCGGCGCTGCACTGGCCCGGCGCCGATTCGCTGCCGCTGGACACGCTCGAGGCCGCGTCGCGCTTCCAGGCGCCGAACGGCGCGATGAGCTTCTGGGTCGCGAGCGACGCGCGGGCCAGCCCCTACCTGAGCGCGTACACCGCGCTGGCCTTCGGCTGGCTCGAGCGTACCGGCCTGCGCCTGCCGGCGCGGGTCGTCTCGCGCCTCGAGGACTACCTCTCGACGCTGCTGCGCAAGGACGTGCTGCCGGAGTTCTTCGATCGCGGCATGGCGTCCAGCGTGCGCGCGGTCGCGCTGGACGCGCTCGCGCGCCGCGGCGCCGCGAGCGCTGAGGACGTGCTGCGCCACCGCCCGCACCTCGCCCACATGAGCGTGTTCGCGAAGGCGCACTACCTGGACGCGGCGTGGCGCCTGCTCGGCCGGCATCCGGCGGTGGACGAGGCGGTCGCCGCGCTGCTGGCCCACGGCCAGGAGAGCGCCGGTCGCATCGCGTTCAGCGAGGACGTGGACGCGGGCGGCGCGCACCTGCTGGCCACGCCCGCGCGGGCCAACTGCGCCGCGCTGTCTGCGCTCACCGCGCTCGCGTCGGACCCCGCGCTGCGCGGCACGGTGATGCCGTTGCTGCCGAAGCTGGTGCGCACGGTGACCGGCGAGCGCGGGCGGCGGGATCACTGGGAGAACACCCAGGAGAACGTGTTCTGCATGGGCGCGCTCGCGGACTACGCGCAGGCGTTCGAGGCCGACGCGCCCGCGCTCACCGTGCGCGCGCGCCTCGACGGCGAGATGCTGGGGGAGGCGCGCTTCGACGGCCGCCGCGATCCGGCGGTGACCCTCGAGCGCCCGCTCGCCGACGGCGACCCCGGCGCCACCCGGCGACTCGCGCTCGAGCGCGACGGTACGGGCCGCGTGTACTGGACGGCGCGTCTTCGCTACGCGCTGGCCGAGGCCGCCGCCGAGCGCACGGTCGCCGGCATGAGCCTGCGCCGCGAGTACAGCGTGCAGCGCGACGGCGCGTGGACGCTGCTGGCCTCGCCGATGCAGGTGCGCCGCGGCGACCTCGTGCGGGTGGACCTCTACCTGTCGCTGCCGACCGCGCGCCACTTCGTCGTGGTCGACGACCCGGTGCCCGGCGGGCTCGAGCCGGTGAACCGCGCGCTGGCCACGGCCTCGCGGCTGGATGCCGGGGCAGGCGACTTCCAGGCCGCCGGCGGATCGTTCTGGCACAGCCGTGACGGCTGGCGCGGGTTCGGTTCGGGCTACTGGAGCTTCTATCATCGCGAGCTGCGCCACGACGCGGCGCGCTTCTTCTCCGACTACCTGCCGGCGGGGGATTACCACCTGAGCTACACCGCGCAGGCGATCGCCGCCGGACGCTTCCTCGTGCAGCCGGCGCACGCCGAGGAGATGTACGACCCGGACGTGCTCGCCGACGGGCTGCCGGCGACGCTGGTGGTCGCCGAGGACGCCGCGCCGTGAGACGTCCGTTGTCGATCCTGCGCGCGGCACGCGGCGCGGGCGCACGGCGCGGCGTGCGCGCAATCGCCACGGGCGTCGCCGTCGCGCTGGCGGTGCTGGCCGTCGCGACCTGGCACGGCCTCGCAGCGCTGCCCCGGCACCTGCCCCCGGGGCCCGGCGACGTCACGCGGCCGCAGGTGCTCGCGAGCGGCGGCGAGGCGCTGAACCGCAGCTACGCGGGCGCGTGGAACGTGCACGACCGCGTACCGCTGCACGCGGTGCCGCCGCTGCTGCGCGCGGCCTTCATCGCGGCCGAGGACCGGCGCTTCTTCGAACATGCGGGCGTCGACTGGCCGGCGCGCGTCGCCGCGGCGTGGCAGAACCTGCGCGCCGGGCGCGTCGTGCGCGGCGCGAGCACGATCAGCGAGCAGTGCGTGCGCCTGCTCGTGCCGCGCCCGCGCACCGTGTGGTCGCGCTGGCTGGAAGGCTTCGACGCGATGCGCCTGGAACGGCGCTTCGGCAAGCCGGCGCTGCTGTCGTTCTACCTCGACCAGGTGCCGTACGCGGACAACCGCCGCGGCGTGGTGCAGGCCGCGCGCCACTACTTCGACCGTGACCTCGACACCCTGTCCCCGCGCGAGATGCTGACGCTCGCGGTGCTGGTGCGCGCGCCGTCGCGCCTCGACCCGTGGCACGCGCCGGATGCCGCGCGGGCCGCGGTCGCGCGGCTGCGTGCGCGCATGCGGCGCGACGGCGTGTACGCCGCAGGCGACGACGCAGGCGGCCCGCTGGCCCTCGCCGCACCGGCCCTGGAGCTCCGGGCGCCGCACGCGCTGCGCGCCGCGATCGCCCGTGCGCCGCGCGGGCGCGGCACCGTGCGCACCAGCCTCGACGCCGGGCTGCAGCGCGCCGCGCAGGCGCTGCTGGAGCGCCGTCTCGCGGCGCTCGCACCGCGCGGCGCGCGCCACGGCGCCGTGCTGGTCGCGGACCATCGCAGCGGCGCGATTCGCGCCTGGGTCACTGCCGCCGCGCCGGGGCTGCCGGGGACCCGCATCGACGCCGTGACCACGCCGCGCCAGCCGGGATCCACGTTGAAGCCCTTCGTCTACGCGCTGGCGCTGGAGCGCGGCTGGACCGCCGCGACGCGCATCGACGACGCGCCGTTCGCGGAGGGCGTCGGCGACGGCCAGCACGCGTACCGCAACTACAGCCGCGTGCACCACGGGCCGGTGAGCGTGCGCGACGCGCTCGGCAGCTCCCTGAACGTGCCCGCGGTGAAGGCGCTGGCCCGCGTCGGCGCGGCGGCGCTGCTCGCGCGCCTGCACGCGCTCGGCTTCGCGAGCCTCGAACGCGACGCGCGGCGCTACGGCGACGGGCTCGCGCTGGGCAACGGCGAGGTGACCCTGCTCGAGCTGGCCGGCGGCTACGCCGCGCTGGCCTCGGGCGGCCGGTACCGGCGGCTGCGCCTGGTCGACGGGCCGCCGACGACGACGCGCACGGTGCTCGACGGCCACGCGAGCGCGATCGTCGCCGACATCCTGGCCGACCCTGACGCGCGCGCGCTCGAGTTCGGCACCGGCGGCGTGCTCGCGCTGCCGGTGGAGACCGCGGTGAAGACCGGCACCTCGAGCGACCACCGCGACGCCTGGGCGCTGGGCTTCGACCACGCCCACGTGGTCGGCGTGTGGATCGGCGACCTCGAGCGCCGCGCGATGGACCGCGTCAGCGGCGCGTCGGGACCGGCGCTGGTGATGCGCGCGCTGTTCGCCGAGCTGAACCGCGGCGGCGGCGCACCGCTGCCGGGACGCGAGCAGCTCGAACGGCGCACGGTGTGCAGCGCGGACGGCCGTGCGGCGCACCCGGGCTGCGCGCACCGCCGCGAGGAGTGGTTCGCGCCGGGGTCCGGCCCGCGGGCTCCGCCGCCCGCGCCCGCCCCGGCCGCGGAGCGGATCCGGCAGCCGCCGCCGGGGCTGCGCCTCGCGCTGGACCCGCGCGTGCCGGCCGCGGACCAGCGCTTCCGCATCGCCCTCGCCCCCGGTCCCCCGCCCGTCCAGGTGCGCTGGCAGCTCGACGGCGCGCCCGCGGCGGACACGCCGACGCGCGATTGGCTGTGGACCATGACCCCGGGCACCCACACCGTGCAGGCCACCGTGCAGCTGGCCGACGGCACCCGCCGCACCACCCGCGCGGTCACCTTCCACGTGCGCTGAACCTCGCGCGCGCGGCGCGCGTTCCCACGACCGGCATCGACCGCGGGACACGCCCGGCGACGGTGTATGCTCGGCGCCGGCGCGCGTCACGGAGAGCCCATCGATGAGCCACGCACCGCAGGACCCGCACGCCGGAGTCCACGACCCGCTCGGCAGCCCGGACGACGGCGGCGCCATTCACTCCGGGACCCTGCGCGACCCGATCGATCCCGCCGAGCTCGGCCACGCGACCCTGACGCCGGACGGCGACTTCGAGGTGGGCTCGTACCAGAGCTTCACGCTGACCTACACCGCCGGCAAGTTCGGCATCGACGACAGCGGCAGCCTGCGCGTGGTGTTCCGCTTCGCGTCCGACCAGTCGCGCCCGCAGTTCGAGGATCCGGCGCGGCCCAACTACACCGTGGTCGAGGCGTCCAACGACGCCGTGCTGGAGGTGCGCTACGACCCCAAGGGCAACGTGCGCCCATGGGACCGTTGCCTGTACGTGAAGGTGGTGCGCGGCTTCCTGCGCGAGGGCGACACCATCACCGTGCGTTTCGGCGTCACCGACGGCGGCTCGCCGGGGATGCGGCTGCAGACCTTCTGCGAGGACACGTTCGAGTTCCGGGTGCTGGTGGACCCGATCGCGACCTTCAACTACCAGCCGCTGCCGGTGCAGCCCACGATCCGCCTGGTGCCGGGACCGCCCGAGCGCTACGTCGCAGTGGTGCCGACGTTGCGCCGCGTGAACGACGCGTTCGATCTGAAGATCAAGGGCGAGGACCGCTGGGGCAATCCGTCGGACCGCTGCGACGCGACGTTCTCACTGCGCGCCAGCGTGCCGGTGCGCGGGCTGCCGGAGACGGTGCGCCTCGCGCCCGGCGAGTTCGCGCTCACCGTGCCGGACCTGCGCGTCGACGCGCCCGGCGACGTCGCCATCGAGCTGCTGGATGCCGGCGGCGCCGTCGCGGCGCGCGCCAACGCGCTGCGCATCGTCGAGCGGGCCTCGCTGCTGCACTGGTGGGGCGACCTGCACGGCCAGTCCGAGGAGACCATCGGCACCAACAGCGCCGAGGCCTACTTCGCGTTCGCGCGCGACCGCGCGTTCGTCGACGCGGTGGGCCACCAGGGCAACGACTTCCAGATCACGACCGGCTTCTACCGCACGCTGGACCGGCTGTGCGATCGTTTCGAGGCGCCCGGGCGCTACGTGTGCGTCCCGGGCTACGAGTGGTCCGGCAATACCGGCCTCGGCGGCGACCGCAACGTGTACTTCTCCGAGGGCGGGCGCCAGATCCGGCGCTCGTCGCACGCGCTGGTCGAGGATCGCAGCGACCTGCACACCGACTGCAACCACGCCGCGGACCTGTTCCGCGCGTTCGCCGAGCACGGGGAGTGGGACGTGGTCACCTACGCGCACTGCGGCGGGCGCTACGCCGACGTCAAGCTCGCGCACGACGGGCGCTTCGAGAAGTCGATGGAGGTGCACTCCTCGTGGGGCACCTTCGAATGGCTGGTGCACGACGCGTTCGAGATGGGCTACCGCGTCGGCATCGTCGCGAACTCCGACGGCCACAAGGGACGCCCCGGCGCGAGCTATCCCGGCGCGTCGCTGTTCGGCGCGATCGGCGGCCTGACCTGCTTTCTCGCCCCCGAGCTCAGCCGCGAGGCCATCCTCGACTGCATGCGCAAGCGCCGCCACTACGCGACCACCGGCGGCCCGGGCGGGCGCATGGTGATCGACGTGCGCGCGGCGCTGGCCGACGACGACACCGTGTATCACGACGACCCGGCGCTGGGGCCGGCGGACGGCCACCGCGCGTCCCACGCGCTGATGGGCGACCTCGTGCGCACCGCCGCCGGCGAGGTCACGCTCGACGTGGACGTGCTGGCCAGCGCGCCCATCGAGCGCATCGACCTGTTCAACGGCCTCGAGCACCTGGAGACGATCCGCCCGTACGGCGCGGACGATCTCGGCAATCGCGTACGCGTGCTGTGGGAGGGCGCGGAGTACCGCGGCCGCTTCCGGCAGGTCATCTGGGACGGCCACGCGACGCTGTCGGACAACCGCATCGTGGATGCGGCGCCGATCAACTTCTTCAACCGCGACAAGACGCTGGACCGGGTGTCCGACACGCGCGTCGAGTGGCGCGCGCTCACCACCGGCAACATCGGCGGCTTCGACCTGTGGCTGGAGGACGCGTGGGCCGGAACGCTCAAGCTGGAGACGCCGCTGATCACCTGCGGCGTGCCGCTCGAGGAGATCGGCCTGGCCGACGAGGTCATGGACGCGTCAGGCGTGCTGCCGCGTCACCTCAAGCTGTTCCGCCTGCCGGCCGAGAACCCGCACCGCGCGATGCGCTTCTCGCGCACCGTGCGCCTGCGCCCCGACGGCGACAACCCGCTGTTCATCCGTCTCACCCAGGAGGACGGCGTGCTGGCCTGGACCAGCCCCATCTACTTCTTCCGTTGACGGCGGCGCACGAACGGCCGGCTGCGGGCGTCACGCCGGCGGCGCCGCGGTGACGCCGCGCAGCCGTCCCGTGCCGCTGCCGGGCGGCGGCACGCTGCCGGCGGTGTGGCTGGGCCCGCGCGACCCGCACGCGGTCGTGGTGCTGGCCCACGGCGCCGGCGCCGGCATGTCGCACCCGTTCATGTGCGCGATCCACGAAGGGCTCGCGGCGGGCGGCTGCCTGGCCGTGAAGTTCGACTTCCCGTACATGGCGGCGGGCCGCCGCGCACCGGACCGCGCGGCGGTGCTGGAGGCGGCGTGGCGGGCGATGCTGGACGCGGCGCGCGTGCGCGCCGGCGGCGCCGCGCTGATCGCGGCCGGCAAGTCCATGGGCGGACGCATCGCGTCGCGGGTACTGGCCGCGGACGGCCGCAGCGCCGCCGACGGCCTGCTGCTGCTCGGCTACCCGCTGCACCCGGCGGGCCGGCCCGAGCGGCTGCGCGCCGATCACTTCCCCGGCATCCGGGTGCCGAGCCTGTTCGTGCAGGGCAGCCGCGACGCCCTGTGCGACCTCGCCCGGCTGCGCCCGCTGCTCGCGACCCTGGGTGCGCCGGCGCGCCTGGAGGTCGTCGACGGCGGGGACCACTCGTTCAAGGTGCTGAAGCGCTCGGGCCGCAGCCAGCCCGATGTCGACGCGGCGCTGCTCGCCGCGTGCCTGCAGTGGATCGGAGATCTCGCCGGTGACCGCTGACGCCGCGCCACACACCGCACGGCCCGGCATCCGCATCGGCGAGTGCTACCGCTTCTTCCTGCCGCTGGTGCTGATGACGGAGCTCAACATGATCTCCAAGTCCGTCATCCACGCGTTCCTGGCCCGCACGCCCGCGCCCGACGTCGCGCTGGCCGGATTCAACACCGCGTTCGCGTTCTACTACACGATCGTCAGCGCGACCGAGCTCACCGCCGTGCTGTGCCTGTCGTGGGTGGACAGCCGACGCGGCGTGTGGCGCGTCGTGCGCTTCATGGCCCTCGTGCTGTGCGCACCGCTCGCGGTGTGCATCGCGGTCGCGTTCACGCCGGCAGGCGACTGGCTGTACGGCGACGTGTTCGGCGCGAGCCCCGCGGCGAGCGCCGAGGCGCGGCAGGTGACGTGGATCTTCTGCCTCAGCGCGCCGGTGCTGATCGCCCGCGGCGTCGCCTTCGCGCTGCTGATGCAGAACCGGCGCACATTGTTCATCACCGGCGCCACCCTGGTGCGGGTCGCGTCGCTCGCGGCGTCCCTGGTGGTGTGGCCGATGGTGCTGGACGGCGCGGCCATCGGCGCCGCCGCGCTCGTGACCTGCATGGCGCTGGAGGCGGCGTTCGCGTGGATCTTCGCGCTGCGCCACGCCCGCGCGCTGCCCCGCGACGCCGAGGCGCCGCCCCCCGGCACCGGCGCGCTGTGGGGCTTCTCGTGGCCGCTGATGCTGAACCAGGGCTCGGAGATCGGGATCGTGCTGGTGGTGAACCTGTTCCTCGGGCGCCTCGCACAGGCCGACGTCGCGCTGGCCGCGTTCGGCGTGGTGCACGGCCTGGTCAGCCTGCTGTTCAGCCCGATGCGCAACCTGCTGCAGACCACGCAGACCCTCGTCGCCTCGCGTGAGGACGCGCGGGTGCTGCTGCGCTTCAGCCTGCAGCTCGCGGCGGTGTTCGCGGTGATCGCGCTGGCGCTGTTCAACACGCCGCTGGAGGCGTGGGTGCTGTCCCGGGTCATGGGCCTGTCGCCGGCGCTGGCCGGGTACTCGGCGCCGGCGGTGTCGGTGGCCTTCGCGATGGCGTTCTTGTGGGCGCTCTCGGCGCTGTCGCGCGGCCTGCTTGCGAACCAGCGCCGCACCCGCATGCTGGCGCTGACGGCGGCGCTTCGGCTCGCGGCGGCGGCGCTGGTCGGCTGCGTGATCCTGTGGCGCCCCGACAGCAACGGCGCCGTGGTGGGCCTGCTCGCCTGGATGGTCGCCTACGGCGCGGAGATCCTGGTCCTCGGCGCGCGCCTGCGCCACGGTGGCTCGCTGGGCCGGGCCGGCGCCTGACCCGCCGCCCGCAGCGGGGGCGCTCGCCCCGCGCCGGGCTCAGTCGCCGTGCACGTGTCCGTGCTCGACCTCCTCGTCGCTGGCGTCGCGCACGCGGTGCACCTCCACGTCGAAGACCAGGGTCTCGCCGGCCAGCGGATGATTGGCGTCCACGGTGACCACGTCGTCGCCGACCGCCGTCACGGTGACGACCCGGGTGCCCTGCTCGGACTCGGCCTGGAAGCGCATGCCCGGCTCGATCGCGTCGACGCCGTCGAACGCGCCGCGCGGCACGTCCTGCACCAGCTGCTCGTCCCGGCTCCCGTAGGCCTCCTCCGGGGCGACCACGACGTTCACGGTGTCGCCGGCCTGCTTGCCCTCCAGCGCGGTCTCCAGCCCCGGGACGATGGACCCCGTGCCGTGGATGTAGCCGAGCGGGTCGTCGCCGCGCGACTTGTCGAGAAGCTCGCCGTCCCGGTTCTTCAACGTGTAGTGGATATAGACAGCCTTGTTGCTGGCAATCTGCATGCGGGGCCCTTGCGGCACGAATGGAGGCCGGGAGCCTAAACGCGCGGCCCGGGCGGCGCCATCCGGGCGCCCCCGCCGCGTTCCGCGATGGTGCGCACGCGGGCGGGCAGGCTCCGGCGTGGTGCACGGCCCGGGAGGCGGCGGCGTGAACGCCCTGTCATCCGGGGGTGATGGCATGGCACGGCGCTTGAATGTATTTTTTGGAACAGGTCCAGAAACGTCCAAAAACAACCAGGAGGATGCCACCATGCAGTGCTTTCAGAACGAGTTGATGCGCGACTGGCTGTTCGCGTGGGTCAGCGAGCTGGACCCCTCGCTGCCGCGCGACGATCTGTTGCTGGACGAGGTGCTCCAGGACAACGGGATCGACGGGCCGGGCGCCCTTGCGAGCCTCGATCACGAGGATGCGGCCGCCCTCGCGCGGCAGATCGCCGCAGAGATGCCGCTCGCCGCGTGACGCGCGGACCCGGGACGGGGCCCGGAGCGGCCCCGTCCCGGCCGCCGTCAAACCGCCGCCGGGCTCAGGAGTCGTCGCGGACCTGCAGGGCCCTGATCGCGTCCAGCAGCACCGCCGCGGCGCGGCAGTCGTCCTCGTTGCCGCCCAGGATTCGGGCCTTCAGCGCATCGTCGCGGTCCGCGACCCACCGCTCGTACAAGCCCGTGCGGCTCGGATCGTCGTTCGCCGCATCCCGCCACTCGAATCCGACGTGTGCCGCGAGCGTCGCGATGGAGTAGTCGCGCACCGGCCATTCGCTGCGCGGGCGCACCACCGCGCCGTACAGGTCCAACGTCGTGTCGGCGCCGAACAGTTCCGCGACCTCCTCCGCGTCGCACACCTGCGGAAAGCGCTCCTGCAGGTCGCGCCACGCCGCGCGGACCAGCGGACCGTAGTGGTACAGCGCCACGTCGCCCAGGCCGCGGGCATAGTCCCAGGCCGCCGCGAACGCCTCCTCCTCCGACTCGTCACTGGCCTCGGCCGCGAAGAATGCGCGATAGCGATCGCGGCCGCGTCCACGGCGCTCCAGGAACCCGTGCAGGTAGCAGTGGTCGCGCAGCGCGTCCACCTCCACGTCGAAGAAGATCTCGACCGCCGACTCGGGCAGCTCCACCTCGCCTCGCAGGTACGCGCCGGCGCCGGGCTGGCGCGCGAGGCAGGCGCGATCGTGCAGACGGCGCAGCATCGTCGCGCCCACACCCTCCAGGCGTCGCGCCTCGTCCGGCAGGTCTTCGGGATCGGCGCCGGCGAGGGCCGCGATCGTCGGGTACAGCGGCGCGATGGCGTCGCGGGTGGTGCGCCCCACCTCGGGCAGCAGGCTCAGGTCGTCGTCGCGTTCCAGGCGACGCAGGCACTCGCCCTGCCACGGACACAGCCTGCAGGCCGCGATGCGCGCGGGGCGCGTGCGCCCGGCCTCGCTCACGATGCGCCGCGCCTGCACCAGCAGGCGCTGATAGTCCTGCCACAGGGTGACCGTGGTGCGCGGCCCGCGCGGAGCATCCAGCTCGTAGGTGTGCTCCTCGCCGTGGCCATCGATGATGAAGCCGTAGCGCCCTGCCGAGCGGTCCAGGTTCTCCAGGATGTCGGTGTGCAGCGCGAGCTGCATCGCGTAGCTGCGCCGCGGCTTGCGCGCGACGTCGGGCCCTTCGTCGGACGCGACGCAGCGTGCGTTTCCGGCAACGTAGCCGTCGTCCTCGCGGCGCAGCAGCGTCGGCTCGCCCACCAGGTCCTCGTGGCGGATGCGCGCCCCGACGATCAAGTCCTCGCCGCGGTCCATCGCCGCGAGGGTCTCGCGCTCCCGGCGCACGTCGTCGGCGGGGGCGATCACGGCCGGGCGGACGTCCAGCGCGGCGATCAGCTCCGCCTCGTGCGCGACCTCCCGGCGCCACAGCATCTCCGCGACGGGGCCGGGCTCCTCGCGCTTGCCCGCAGGCGCGTGGCGGTCCATGGCCACCCGGTGCGGGCAGGTCACGAGGTCGAAGACCGTGGCGGCAGTGATGGGCGCGTCCATCCGGGATCCGTCACTCCTGAGCGGGCGGTGGCCGGAATCCTCCCCGGCCAGCGTGCCGCGATCAAGCGCCGCGGCGCCGGCCGGCGGCCCGCGCACGCCCCGGTCAGCCCGCCTGCAGTGCGGCGCGCTTCTGGTACTCGCGCCAGAAGTGCGGCGTGAGCAGGTCGGCGTGGCTGTCGAGGAAGTGACGCTTGAGCCCCTCGTCCATGCCCAGGAAGTGCCCGAACTGTTCCGGAAACACGTCCTGCGGCCCGACCTCGAACCAGGTCTCGTCGCTGAGCGCGACATCGTCGTCGCGCGCCCTCGGCAGGGTACGGAAGTTGCAATCCGTGAGCAGCGCGATCTCGTCGAAGTCGTAGAAGATCACGCGCCCGTGCCGGGTCACGCCGAAGTTCTTCAGCAGCATGTCGCCGGGAAAGATGTTGATCGCGGCGAGATCCTTGATCGCCTGACCGTAGTCGCGGACCGCCGCCTCGACGCGCACGCCGGCCGCCTCGCGCAGGTACAGGTTCAGGGGCCGCAGCTTGCGCTCCATGTACACGAGGTCCAGCACCACCCGATCCCCTTCCAGGCGCACTGAGCGCGAGCCCTCGGCGAGCAGCTCGTCGAGCAGCGCGGGGGCGAAGCGCTCGCGGGGAAACTCGAGCAGGCGGAAGGCCTGGGTGTCGATGAGGCGGCCGGCGCGATCGTGGCGCGAGACCAGGCGGTAGCGCTCGATCACGTCCTGGCGGGTCACCGTCTTCGAGTGACCGAAGCGATCGCGGATCACCTTGAACACGAGGTGATAGGACGGCAGCGTGAACACGATCATGACCATCCCCCTGTCGCCCGGCGCGTGCTCGAAGCGGTCGCTGGAACGCCTGAGATGGCGAGCGAGGTAGCGGAAGCGCTCGGTCTTGCCCTGGCGGATGCGCCCGAGCACCGAGTACAGCTCGTCGACCGGCTTGTCGGGCAGCAGGCCGCGCAGGAAGTTGACCGCCCCGCGCACGGTGCCCAGCTCGACGAAGAACGACGCGCGGGTGAAGCCGAACAGGATGCTGAAGTCGTCGTCCGACATGTACACCTTCTCGACCGCCAGCCCGCCGTGCACGTGCTCGACGCCGATCGCGAGCGGTGCGCTCCAGCCCTCGCCGTCCACGCGCCCGACCAGGAACGCCCGCGTCGACTGGTAGAACACCGGCTGCATCAGCTCCACCCGCAGCAGCGTCTCCGGCCCGCGGTAGTGGCGGCGGCAGGCCTCGCGCACCTGCCCGCAGACACGGCGCACGCACGCCTCGGCCTCGGCGAACGGGATGGAGAACGGGGCGTCGTCGAGCACCTGCCGGAACAGCGGCTCGAGCAGGCCCCAGTGCACGTAGACCCGGGTGGGCGGCATGCCCTCGGTGCCGGCCCCGGGCTCGAGGTCGAGCACGAACTCGATCATCGGGTCCACGCCCACGGTGTCGAACGCGCGTCGACTCACCGACGTGAAGAACGTGCGCGCGAGCTCCGCATCGGCGAAGCCCTCCACCCGCGGGCGGTACACCTCCTTGATCAGGTGCCAGACCCGGCGGTCGCGCGCGTGGCGGCCCAGGCGCCGCGTCATGTGAGCGACGCACTCCCCCACCGCCTGCTCCCACAGGTCGAGGCGCTCGGCCGTGTCGGCGTGACCGCCGGACCACTCGCGGCGCTCGAAGCGCCCGGCCGCGCGCCGCGTGATCGCGGCGAAGTCGACGTCGTAGCGGCGAAAGGCCTCGAACACCGCCTGCGCGCAGCGCGCGATCCGCGGGTCCCCGGCCTGCGGCGGCAACGGGTCCGCGGCGTCGCGACGGTCCCGCGCCGTCATCGCAGTCCCCGTGTCCGCGCTCCGGGCCGTCACACCGCCTCCCTGTCGCACCGCACCATGCCAGGGACCTAGCCTAAACGGGTGCTCCGAATCGCGCGACGAGGAGCGCACCGCCCGGGTGCCCCGCGCGGACTCCGGGAGTGCGCCGCGCCGCGTCGCGGCCCGGGGATGCGAACCCGCGTCCCGCGGTGACGAACGGCCGTCCGGCGCGCCGGCGCGTGCGGCCGCACGCCCGCGTTCCGATATAGTCCGCGGCGCCGCCGCCACCCGGTCACGACGATGTCCCCCGCCCCGCGCAACCTGCTGATCATCATGTCCGACGAGCACTCGGTGAAGACGCTGGGCTGCTACGGCAGCCCGCTCGCCCGCACACCGCACCTGGACGCGCTGGCCGCACGGGGCACCCGCTTCGCCGACGCCTACTGCTGCAACCCGGTGTGCATCCCGGCCCGCGCCACGTTCGCCACCGGGCGCTACACGCACCAGGTCGGCTACTGGGACAACGCCGATCCCTATGAGGGCTCGGTGCCGTCCTGGCACCACCGGCTTCGCGAGCGCGGCCACCGGGTGGACGCGATCGGCAAGCTGCACTTCCGCGGCACCGACGACGACAACGGCTTCAGCGCCGAGCACATCCCGATGCACGTCATCGACGGCAAGGGCGACCTGCTGGGCCTCGTTCGCGAGGACCTGCCCGAGCGCAAGGGCGCGTGGAAGATGGCCGGGATGGCGGGCCCCGGCGAGTCCATGTACACGCGCTACGACCGCGACATCGCCGCGCGCGCGCAGGTCTGGCTGCACGAGGACGCGCGGCGCCACGGCGACCGGCCGTGGGTGCTGTTCGTGTCCTTCGTCGCGCCGCACTTCCCGCTCACCGCACCGGCCGAGTACTTCTACGACTACTACGAGTCGCACGCCCTGCCCTGGCCCAAGCTCTACGCCGCCGACGAGCGCCCGGACCATCCGTTCCTGCGCGACTACGCCGGGTCTTTCGTCTACGACCGGCACTTCGACACGCCCGACAAGGTGCGCCGGGCGGTGGCCGGCTACTACGGCCTGTGCACGTTCCTGGACGAGCAGGTGGGCAAGGTGCTGGGCGCGCTGGAGGCGGCCGGGCTCGCCTCCGATACCCGGGTGCTCTACACCAGCGACCACGGCGACAACCTGGGCGCGCGCGGCCTGTGGGGCAAGTCCACCCTGTACCAGGAGGCGGCCGCGGTGCCGCTGATCATGGCCGGCGACGGCATCCCGGCGGGTCGGGTCGTCGACACCACGGTCAGCCACGTGGACGTGTGGCCGTTCGTGTTCGACGCCACCGGCGAGCGCGACGAGGACACGGTGGCGCCGGACATGCCGGGCGTGTCGCTGTTCGACCTCGCCGCCGGCGCGGCGCCCGAGCGCACCGTGCTCAGCGAGTACCACGGCATGGGCTCCACCACCGGCGCCTTCATGGTGCGCGTCGGGAGCTGGAAGTACGTGCACTACGCGGCGTACCCGCCACAGCTGTTCGACCTCGCCGAGGACCCCGAGGAACGGGTGGACCGCGCCGCGGACCCGGCCTGCGCCGCGATCCGGCGCGAGGCCCGCGCGCGGCTGGAGTCGATGCTGGATCCGCAGGAGGTGGATGCCCGGGCCAAGGCGCGCCAGGCCGAGCTGCTGGCGGCCAACGGCGGACGCGAGGCGGTGATCGCGCGCGGCGACCTGGGCTTCTCCGTGCCGCCCGGCGTCGCGCCGATGTTCGACTGACGGCGCTCTCCGGGCGCCGCCGGCGCTCGGTTGTGCCGCCGTTTGCAAACGGATTAGCATCGAAGCGTCGGATCCCGGGGTCCTGGCGGCGACGCGACGGGCCCGGCGATCGAGACGCCGGATACACGAACAATCCAAGCCGGCACCCGCCCGCGCGCACGCTGCGCTGCGCGCACGGCACCACCGAGACGGGAGGACACGATGAGAGAGAACACGCGACTCAGGACATTCTTGACCGCCGCGGCGCTGGGCGCGGCCCTCGCCGCCGCGCCGCTGGGCAGCGCCCGGGCGGAGGTGAGCGAGGTGCGCTTCGCGCAGCAGTTCGGCCTGCTGTACCTGCCGATGCACGTGGTGGTGGACCAGAAGCTGGTCGAGAGCTGCGCGAAGGAGGCCGGCCTCGGCGACGTGAAGGTGGGCATGTACCGCTTCAGCGGCGGCGCCGCGGTGAACCAGGCGCTGCTGTCCGGCAACGTGGACTTCGCCGCCGGCGGCATCGGGCCGCTGCTCAAGCTGTGGGACAAGACCAAGGGCCGCATCAACGTGCGCGCGATGAGCTCCCTCTCGGCGATGCCGCTCAAGCTGAACACCAACGACGACCGGGTGAAGAAGCTCGAGGACTACGTGGGCCTCACCGACCACAAGATCGCGACGCC
>CBDUCN010000004.1:0-52260 GCA_965365655.1 uncultured Gammaproteobacteria bacterium
GCCCACCTGAACGCCGCGAAGTCGCGCCTGATCGCGCTCATCGGCGAGTTCGACGAATCCGAAGGCTGGGCCGACGAGGGCTGCCTCACCTGCGCGCACTGGCTGAACTGGAAGTGCGGCGTGTCGCCGAACGCGGCGCGCGAGCAGGTGCGCGTCGCTCGTGCGCTGAAAGAGCTGCCGCTCACCCGCGAGGCGTTCGGCAGCGGCCGCGTCAGCTACTCCAAGGTGCGCGCGATGACGCGCGTCGCGACGCCGGACAGCGAGCAGTACCTGCTGATGCTCGCCGAGCACGGCACCGCGGCGCACCTCGAGCGGGTGGTGCGCGGCGTGCGCCGGTGCCGCGAGGAGCGCGCGCTGCGCGAGGCCAACGAGCAGCACGACGAAAGGAACCTGCAGTGGTGGTGGGACGACCACGGCATGCTCGCGGTGCAGGGCCGTCTCGACGCGGAGCAGGGCGCGCGCTTCATCGCCGCGGTGGACACGGAGATGCGCGTGGTGGAACGGGAGCGCAAGGCGCTCGCCTCCGCGGAAACGCCGGTGGAGGGCGTGAAGCCACTCGTCACCTTCGGCGCGATGCGCGCCGACGCGCTGGTGCGGCTCATCGACGGCGACAATCCGGACACCGAGATCATCGTGCACGTTTCCGCGGAAACGCTCGCCGGCGACAGGACGGGCGATCACGGGCGGACCGGCGACGAGTCGGCCTGCGACGGATCGGACGGCGAAATGGATCCGGCCCGCTGCTGCGAGCTGCAGGACGGTCCCGCGCTCGCGCCGGAGACCGCGCGGCGCCTCGCGTGCGACGCCGGCGTCGTGAGGCTGCTCGAGGACGCCGACGGCGAGCCGTTGAGCGTCGGCAGGAGAACCCGCAGCATCCCGCCGGCGATCCGCCGAGCGCTGAAGGCTCGCGACGGCGGCTGCCGCTTCCCGGGCTGCGCGTCGACGGCGTGCGTCGAAGGCCACCACGTGCACCACTGGTCGCGCGGCGGCGCGACGTCGATGGAGAACCTGGTGTCGCTGTGCCGCCACCACCACCGCCTCGTGCACGAGGGCGGCTTCGCGGTCGAGCACGGCGGCGACGGCGCGTTCCGCTTCCTGCGCCCCGGCGGGCGCGCGATCGAGGCCGCGGCGCCGCGCTTCGCGCGCGACGGCTGCGCGCGCCGCCGGCTGGTCGCGTCGAACGAGGCGCTCGGCCTGCGTATCGACGAGCGCACCGGCGTGTCGCTGTGGGACGGCGTGCCGATGGACGAGTCCATGGCCGTCGAGGGCGTGCTGGCCGCGGGCGGCGAGCTCGAGCTGTAGGCGTCCCGGGCGTCCTGACGCACGCCCGGCGCCGCGACGCCGCCGCCGGCTACACCCGGAACCCGCCGTGGCGCCGGCGGATGCTCCAGTCCACCAGCCAGCCGCCGGCGGCGAACGCGAGCAGCAGGCCGCTGCCGAGCAGGATCAGCTGCCACGGCGCCCACTCGAGCGGCGACACGAAGTGTCCTGGGGTGACCGGCGGCGCGGGCGCGGCCGGCGCCGCCGCGGGCGGCGGCTCGCGCGCGGCCTGTTCCCGGGCCATGCGCTGCACGGCCTCGAGCTCGGCGACCTTCTGCTTCAGGCGCTGGTTCTCCTCGGCGAGCTGCTGCATCTCGCGCAGCGCCTCGGACGGGATCGCGTCGTCGCCGGCCGGGTTCGCGGTCTGGGGCGTGCCTTCGGCGAGCTGCTGCTCCAACGCGACCACGCGGGCCTGGCTCTCGGCCAGCTCGCCCTGCGCGCCGGCGAGCTCGTTCTCCATCGCCTGCAGGCGCGCCCGGCCGGGCTCCTTCTCGGTCAGGAAGCGGGCGTCCACCCAGCCCTTCTCGCCGTCGCGGGTCTGCACGCGCACGAGGTTGCCGTCGCGCTCGAGCGCTTCGAGCAGCGTCCCGGACGGCAGCAGGGTGACGATGGTGCTGTCGAGCGCGGGGCCCTCGTGCAGGCCGATCTCCACGCGATCGTCGACGTACACCGTCTGCGGCTGTGCGCCGGCCGCCATCGCGACCGCGACGAGCAGCGTGCCCGCGGCGGCGCGGTGCACCCGCCGCGCGACGTCGTGGTTACGCCGCATGGGCCGCGGGCCGCGGCTCGATGCCGCTGTGGCGCAGCAGCGCCGCGATGTCGGGCGCGCGGCCGCGGAACGCGACGAAGGAGTCCATCGCGTCGCGGGTGCCGCCGCGGGCCAGCACCTCGCGGCGGAAGTCGGCGCCGGCCTGCGCGTCGAACACGCCGCTCTCCTCGAAGCGCGAGAACGCGTCGCTGGCCAGCACCTCGGCCCACTTGTAGCTGTAGTAGCCGGCCGCGTAGCCGCCGGCGAAGATGTGGGAGAACGCGTGCGCGAAGCGGTTGTACGCGGGCGGCTGCACCACCGCGACCTCGGCGCGCACCTCGTCGAGCACCGCCTGCACGTCGACGCCGCGCGGGTCCGCGAGGTGCAGCCTGAAGTCGAACAGCGCGAACTCGATCTGGCGCAGCATCTGCAGCCCGGACTGGAAGTTGCGCGCGTCGCGCAGGCGCTCGAGCAGCTCGGCCGGCAGCGGCTCGCCGCTCTCGTGGTGCGCGGAGAACAGCGCCAGCGCGTCGGGCTCGAAGCACCAGTTCTCGAGGAACTGGCTGGGCAGCTCCACCGCGTCCCACTCCACGCCGCCGATGCCGGCGATGCTGGGCAGGTCCACCTCGGTGAGCATGTGGTGCAGGCCGTGTCCGAACTCGTGGAACAGCGTGGTCACCTCGTCGTGGGTGATCAGCGCCGGGCGCCCGCCGACCGGCGGCGTGAAGTTGCAGGTCAGGTACGCGACCGGCGTCTGCAGCCGCTCGCCCAGCGCGCTGCGCGTGCGGCACACGTCCATCCACGCGCCGCCGCGCTTGCTCGCGCGCGCGAACGGGTCCAGGTACAGCGCGCCGATGCGTTCGCCGTGCGCGTCGTCCACGGTGTAGTAGGTCGCGTCCGGATGCCACAGCGGGTGCCCGTCCTCGGCGCGGATGCGGATCCCGAACAGGCGCTCGGCGACGTCGAACATGCCGCGGATCACGCGCGGCACCGGGAAGTACGGGCGCAGGTCCTCCTGGCTGATGCGGAAGCGCTCGCGCTTGAGCTTCTCCGAGTAGTACGGGAGGTCGAAGGCCTCCAGCGTGTCGACCCCGTGCACGCGGCGCGCGTAGTCGCGCAGCTCCGCGATCTCGTCCTCCGCGACCGGCCGGGTGCGCGCCGCGAGGTCGTGCAGGAACGACAGCACCTCGTCCGGCGAGCGCGCCATCTTGCGCTCCAGCGAGTAGTGGGCGTAGCTGGGCAGGTCCAGCAGCGCCGCCTTCTCGCCGCGCAGGGCCAGGATCTCCTTCATCAGCTCGCCGTTGTCGAACTCGCCGGCGTTCGGCCCCAGCTCCGACGCGCGGGTGACGTAGGCCTCGTACATCTGCGCGCGCAGCTCGCGGTCGTCGGCGTGGGTGATCACCGGCAGATAGCACGGCAGGTCCAGCGTGAAGCGGTAGCCGGGCTCGCCGGCCCGCTCCGCGTGCTGGCGCGCGAGGCCCAGCGCCGAGTCGGGCAGGCCGCCGAGCCGGCTGTCGTCGGGCAGCGTCAGGTGCCACGCCTGGGTCGCGTCCAGCACGTGGTTCGAGAAGCGCGTCGCGCACTCCGACAGGCGCGACTCGATCGCGGCGAAGCGCTCGCGGGCGGCGCCTTCCAGCGCGACGCCGCCGAGGCGGAAGTCGCGCAGCGCGTTGTCCACGACGCGCCGCTGCTCGGGCGGCAGCGCGCGCCCGGCGTCGCTGTCGGCGAACGCGCGGTACGCGTCGTGCAGCGGCCGGTTGTGGCCCAGCGCGGTGTAGAAGTCGGTGAGCCGCGGCAGGCACGCCTCGTACGCCGCGCGCAGCTCCGGGCTGTCCATCACCGAGTGCAGGTGACGCACCGGCGACCAGACGCGGTCGAGGTGCTCGCCCATGCGCTCCATCGGCGCGACCAGGGTGTCCCAGGTCGGGGTCGCGGCGCCGGCGACGACCTGCTCCAGCGTCGCGCGCGCCTGCGCCAGCGCCTCGTCGACCGCCGGCTCGACGTGGCTGGCGTCGATCGCATCGAACGCGGGCAGGGCGGCGTCGTCGCGCAGCAGCCGGAGCAGGGGATTGTCGGAGCTCGTCATCGGCGGGTCGTCGCGGGGCGCTCGGCAGAAGACGCGGAATGCTATCAGGCCGCCGCGCGGCGGGTGAACCAGCGCGCGCGGGCCCGGCCATCCACTACACTGCACGTTCCTCGTGCGCCGCAGCGTGCCGCCGCCCACCGGTCGACGATGAACCGCGAGCTCCTCGACACCGCCGCCGCGCTGCTCGCCGCGCAGCGTACGCTGCACCTCGCCACGGTGACCCCGGGCGGTGCGCCGGAGGCGAGCGTTGCGCCGTTCGTGCTGCACGACGGCGCGCTGTGGGTGTATCTGAGCGCGCTCGCGTCGCACGTCGCGAACCTGCGCGCCGGCTGCGGCGCCGGCGCCGGGGTCGCGCTCGTGCGCGACGAGGCGCACTGCGACGAGCCGTTCGCGCGGCCGCGGCTGTCCTTCGCTTGTGCGGTGTCGGAGCAGCCCCGGGACACGCCCGTGTGGAACGCGGTCCTGGACGCGTTCGAGGCGCGCTTCGGGGAGACGGCCGCGGTGGTGCGCGCGCTGCCGGACTTCACGCTGTTCCGCCTCGCGCCGCTGCACGGCCGCGTGGTGGCCGGCTTCGCCCGCGCGGGCGCCCTCGACCGGGACCGGATCGCCGCGCTGCTCGCGGGCTGACCGCCCGCCCGGGTGCGACGTCGACCGGTTACTCTGCTGCGCAGGTCAGGGGCGCGGAGCGGGCGTGGAAAGCGACGATCTGAAGAAGGCCGGCCTGAAGGCGACGCTGCCGCGGCTGCGCATCCTGTCGATCCTGGAGCAGAACGCGGACCGCCACCTGAGCGCCGAGGACGTCTACAAGGCGCTGATCGAGGCTGGCGACGACACCGGGCTCGCGACCGTGTACCGGGTGCTGACCCAGTTCGAGGGCGCCGGGCTGGTGATCCGCCACCACTTCGAGGGCGGGCACGCGGTGTTCGAGCTGGACTCGGGCGAGCACCACGACCACATCGTGTGCGTGGACTGCGCGCGGGTGGTGGAGTTCATCGACGACACCATCGAGGCCCGCCAGACCCAGATCGCCCGCGAGCAGGGCTTCCGGATCACCGACCACTCGCTGGTGATCTACGGGCACTGCACCCGCGCCGACTGCCCCCACCGCGACGCCGACTGACGCGCGCCGGCGCGCCGGCCGAATCCGTCCGCGGATGATCTGGTCGCCGAAGGCTATTGCAAATCATTCTCATTTAGATTTATAAAGTCGCCACGCCGGACACGCGCGGACCTCGGAGCGACTGCATGGCCCACGAAACCCTCGACGACCTCACGAGCAGCGAGCAGCTGCTGCTGCTCGCGTGGCGCCGCGATGCCGGGCAGCACGCGGGAGACGCGTGCGCCGAGATCGCGTGGCGCCTCGGCGGCGGCGACGCCGCGGGCGGGCGCTGCGCGGGCGCGTTCCGCGACTTCGCGGCACGCCTGCGCGCGTTCGCCCGGCGCCCGATGGCGGTGAACCCGCCGCACCGCGCCGCGCTGACGATGGACGAGCGCTGCGTGCTGGAGCTGGTGGGCGCGTGCCAGTGCGGCGCGCCGGCGATGGCCGTCGCGCTGGCGCGCTGGCTGGTGCGCGCGCCGGCCCACGTCGCCGTGCTGGCGACCGCCGCCGGGCTCGCGCGGGCGATGGCCGACGCGGGCCTGCACGTGCGCGCGCCGTCGGAGTTCCGCGCCGATCCGCCGCGCGTTCATCACGAGGCCGCGCTCACCGCGTGAGCGGGGCCCCATACTTCCCCCGACCCTGCCCGACAGGAGAACCGACCCCATGACCATGTCACTGATGAGCCGTATCCGCCGTTCCTCCCGATCCGTGCGCCGCCGCGCCGGCGCGCCGCTCGCCGCCCGGCTCGGCGCCGCGGGCCTCGCGGCCGTCGCCGCGCTGGCCGTCGCGACCCCCGCGAGCGCCGACGTCAACGTCTACTCGGCGCGCAAGGAGGCGCTGATCAAGCCGCTGCTGGACCGCTTCACCGCGGCCACCGGCGTACAGGTGAAGCTGGTGACCGGCAAGGCCGGCCCGCTGCTGCAGCGCCTGAAGAGCGAGGGCCGCAACAGTCCCGCCGACGTGTTCATCACCGTCGACGCCGGGCGCCTGCACGCCGCGAAGGAGGCCGGTGTGCTGGCGCCGGCGACCAGCCCCGCGCTGGAGGCCGCCGTCCCGGCCGCGTACCGCGATCCCGAGGGCTACTGGACCGGCCTCTCGGTGCGCGCGCGCCCGATCTTCTACGTCAAGGGCAAGGTGCAGCCGGGCGAGCTGTCCACGTACGAGGCGCTCGCGGAGCCCGCGTGGAAGAACCGCATCTGCATCCGCAGCTCCGACAACATCTACAACCAGTCCCTGGTCGCGTCGATGATCGCGGCCCACGGCCAGGGTGAGACGCTGAAGTGGATGCAGGGCTTCGTCGCGAACTTCGCGCGCAAGCCGCAGGGCGGAGACCGGGATCAGATCAAGGCGGCGGCCGCCGGCGAGTGCGACATTGCGATCGCCAACACCTACTACTTCGCCCGCATGCTGAAATCCGACGATCCCGACCAGGCCAAGGCCGCGTCGAAGCTGGACGTGTTCTGGCCGAACCAGTCCGGGCGCGGCGCGCACGTGAACGTGAGCGGCGCGGGCGTGACCGCGGCGTCGAAGAACCGCGACGACGCGATCAGGCTGCTCGAGTTCCTGGTCTCCGACGCGTCCCAGGAGTGGTACGCGGACGTCAACAACGAGTACCCGGTCAAGAGCGGCGTGGCGCTGAGCGCGACGGTCCGCGACCTCGGCGAGTTCAAGGCCGACGACCTGAACCTCGCGAAGCTGGGTGAGCTCAACCGCGACGCGGTGAAGCTGATGGACCAGGCCGGTTGGAAATAGCCGCCGGCACAGGCCGGCTCCGGCCGCGATGGCCGGGGATCGGGCCGGCGAGCACCGTGGTGCTCGCCGGCCTGCTCTGCGTTCCGGTGCTGGTGGTGGCCGCGTCGGTGCTGCAGCCGGCGGGGGAGGTGTGGCGGCACCTCGTGGACACCGTGCTCGCCGGCTACGTTCGCAACTCCCTGGTGCTGATGCTGGGCGTGGCCGCCGGCACCCTGCTCATCGGCGTGTCCACCGCATGGCTCACCGTCAGCTGCCGCTTCCCCGGCGTGCGCGTGTTCGAGTGGGCGCTGCTGCTGCCGCTCGCGGTGCCGGCGTACATCATCGCGTACACCTACGCCGGAATGCTGGACTTCGCGGGGCCGGTGCAGACGGCGCTGCGCGACTGGTTCGGCTGGAGCCGCGGCGACTACTGGTTTCCGCCGGTGCGCACGCTGGGCGGCGCCGTGGCCATGCTGTCACTGGTGCTCTACCCGTACGTGTACCTGCTCGCGCGCACCGCGTTCCTGGAGCAGAGCGCGGCCGCGGTGGACGTCGCACGCACGCTGGGCTGCGGCGCGCTGGGCGCGTTCGTGCGCGTCACGCTGCCGGCGGCGCGACCCGCGATCATCGCCGGCCTGTCGCTCGCGCTGATGGAGACGCTGGCCGACTTCGGCACCGTCCAGCACTTCGGCGTCGCGGTGTTCACGACCGGCATCTTCCGCACCTGGTTCGGCCTCGGCGACGTCACCGCGGCGGCGCAGCTCTCGGCGGTGCTGCTCGGCTTCGTGTTCGCGCTGGTGCTGCTCGAGCGCTGGTCGCGGCGCGGCGCGCGATACACCCAGGTCGGCAGCCGCTCGCGGCCGCTCGCGACGCGGCGCCTGCGCGGCGCGGCCGCGGCGGGCGCGTTCGCCGCGTGCGCGCTGCCGCTGCTGCTCGGCTTCGCGCTGCCCGCCGGGCAGCTTGCCGCGTGGGCGATCGAGTCGTGGCGCGACGGCGTCGACGCGGGCTTCGCGCGTCTGGTGTTCAACTCGGTCGCGCTCGCGGCCTGCGCGTCGCTGCTCGCGCTCGCGCTCGCGCTGCTGTTCGCGTACACGGGCAGGCTTCGCCCGTCGCGTCCGGCGCGCCTCGCGACCCGCGTCGCGTCCATGGGCTACGCGGTGCCGGGCACCGTGATCGCGGTCGGCGTGATGCTGCCGTTCGCGTGGCTGGACAACACCGTGGACGCGTGGATGCGCGATACGTTCGGCGTGTCGACCGGGCTGCTGCTGAGCGGCACGCTGGTCGCGCTGATGTTCGCGTACATGGTGCGTTTCCTCGCGGTGTCGCTGCAGACCGTCGAGTCGGGCCTCGGGCGCATCACGCGCGCGATGGACGAGGCGGGCCGCTCTCTCGGCTACCGCACGCCCGAGGTGGTCGCGCGGGTGCACGTGCCGATCCTGCGCGGCTCGCTGCTCACCGCGGTGCTGCTCGTGTTCGTGGACGTGATGAAGGAGCTGCCGGCGACGCTGATCCTGCGCCCGTTCGACTTCAACACGCTCGCGGTGCGCGCGTACGAGCTCGCGTCCGACGAGCGCCTGGAGGACGCGTCGGTCGCGGCGCTGGCGATCGTCGCGGCCGGGCTGGTGCCGGTGCTGGTGCTCAGCGTGGGCATCGCGCGCTCGCGCCGCCGCGAGGGCGGCCGGCCGCGTCCGCGGCCCGCGCTGGAGCGCATTCCCGCGTCGGCCTGAGCGGGGGCGCGTTCAGCCGGCGGCGCTGCGCGACGCGCCGGGCGCCGCGCACACCGGGCAGGCCGGATCCTTGCGCAGCTTCAGCGTGCGCCACTCCATCGTCAGCGCGTCGATCATCACCACGCGCCCGGTCAGGGGCTCGCCCATGCCGACGAGCAGCTTCAGCGTCTCCACCGCCTGCACGCTGCCGGCGACGCCGAGCAGCGGCGCCAGCACGCCCACCTGGGAGCAGGCCTCGCCGTCGGTGGACGCGTCGTCGTACAGGCAGCGGTAGCACGGCGAGCCCGGATCGCGGTTGTCGAACACGCTCACCTGCGCCTCGAAGCGCACCGCGGCGGCGGACACCAGCGGCGTCGCGTGGCGCACGCACAGGCGATTCAGCTCGAAGCGGCTCTCGAAGTTGTCGCTCGCGTCGACGACCACGTCGGCGAGGCGCACCTGCTCGTCCAGGTCGTCCCCGTCGGGGGCGAACGGGAGCGGCGTGACCGTCACGCCGGGGTTCAGCGCGTTCAGGGTGTCGCGGGCGGACGCGACCTTGTCGCGCCCGAGATCCGCGGTGCGGTGCAGGATCTGGCGCTGCAGGTTGGACAGGTCCACGTGGTCGAAGTCGGCGATCGCGAGATGCCCGACGCCGCTCGCGGCGAGGTACATCGCGACCGGCGAGCCCAGCCCGCCGGCGCCCAGGATGAAGACCCGCGCCGCGAGCAGCCGTTCCTGGCCCGCGTCGCCGATCGGCGCCAGCAGCCGGTGGCGGCTGTAGCGCTCGCGCTGCTCGTCGTTCATGGCGTGGATTGTAACGACACGCCCGCCGCGGCACGCCGGCCCTCGGTGACCCGCTCGCGGCCCTCGAGATCGCGGTGGGTGGCCACCGCGGCCAGGCCCGCCGCGGCGAACAGCGCGCGCACCGCCGCGCCCTGCTGCGCGCCGTGCTCCACCAGCAGCCAGCCGCCCGGGACCAGGCAGCGCGGCGCGCCGGCGGCGAGCGCGCGCAGCGCGTCCAGGCCGTCCGCGCCCGAGACCAGCGCGTCGCGGGGCTCGTGGGGCAGGTCGCCCCGGGCGAGGTGCGGGTCCGCGGCCGCGACGTACGGCGGGTTGCTGACCAGCAGATCGAAGCGCTCCGCGGCGAACGCCGAGAGCCACCGCGCGCACACCAGGCGGACCCGGCGCGGCGCGTGGCGGGCCACGTTGCGCGCCGCGACGGCGAGCGCGGCGCGGCTCTCGTCGCTCGCGATCACCGCGACCCGCGGCCGCTCGCGGGCCAGCGCGAGCGCGACCGCACCGCTGCCGGTGCCGAGATCGCCGACGCGGGCCGCGGCGCCCGGGGGCAGGCGATGCAGCGCGCACTCCACCAGGCGCTCCGTCTCGTGGCGCGGGATCAGCACCGCGGGCGACACGTCCAGGTCCAGCGACCAGAACTCGCGCCGGCCGAGCAGGTAGGCGATGGGCTCGCCCCCGCGGCGGCGCGCGGCGAGCGCGCGCGCCGCGTGCGCCTGCTCGGGCGCGGCCGGGTCGCGGTCGTGCGCTATGAGCCACGCGCGCGGGCGCGCCAGCGCGGCGCTCAGGATCAGGTCCGCGTCGCGGGCCGCGTCGGTGCCGCCGCCCAGCGTGGCGCGAAGCTCGGCGCGCAGCGCGGCGACGCTGGCCGCCGGGGCGCTCACTCCGCGAGTGCCGCCAGCAGCTCCGCCTGGTCCTCCGCGATCAGCGGCTCGACGACGGCGTCCAGGTCGCCCTCCATCACCTCCGCGAGCTTGTACAGCGTGAGATTGATGCGGTGGTCGGTGACGCGGCCCTGCGGGAAGTTGTACGTGCGGATGCGCTGCGAGCGGTCGCCGCTGCCGACCAGCAGCTTGCGCGTGCTGGCGTGTGCCTGCTCCTGGCGCTCGCGCTCCGCGGCCAGCAGGCGCGCCTTGAGCAGCGACATCGCGCGGGCGCGGTTCTTGTGCTGCGAGCGCTCGTCCTGGCACTCCACGACCATGCCGCTCGGCAGGTGGGTGATGCGGATCGCGGAGTCGGTCTTGTTCACGTGCTGGCCGCCGGCGCCGGACGCGCGGTAGGTGTCGATGCGCAGGTCCGCCGCGTTGATCTCCACGTCCTCGATCTCGTCCATCTCCGGCAGCACCGCGACGGTGCACGCCGAGGTGTGGATGCGGCCCTGGGACTCGGTCTCCGGCACGCGCTGCACGCGGTGGCCGCCGGACTCGTACTTCAGCCGCGCGTACGCGCCGCGGCCCACGACGCGCGTGATCACCTCCTTGTAGCCGCCGTGCTCGCCGGGGTGCTCGCTGAGCACCTCGATCTGCCAGCCGCGGCGCTCGGCGTAGCGCGCGTACATGCGCAGCAGGTCGCCGGCGAACAGCGACGCCTCGTCGCCGCCGGTGCCGGCGCGGATCTCGAGGTAGAGGTTGCGCTCGTCGGCCGGGTCGCGGGGCACCAGCAGGCGCCGCAGCTCGCGCTCCAGGCGCTCGGCGTCCGCGTCGGCCTGCGCCGCCTCGTCCTCGGCGAGCGCGCGCAGCTCCGCGTCGCCGTCGTCGTCCATCGCGCGCGCCGACGCGCCCGCGTCGCGGGCCGCGCGCCACGCGGCGAAGCACGAAGCGACCGGGTCCAGCTCCGCGTACTCGCGCGACAGGTCGCGGAAGCGTGCGTTGTCGGCGATCACGTCCGGCTCCGCGAGCAGGGAACGGACTTCGTCGAGGCGCTCGTGGAGCGCCTCGAGCTTCTCGAGCATGCGGGCGTTCATCGGATTCGGCAGCGAAACCGTGGCGATGCGGGCCGGCGCATCGGGCCGCGATCGTGGGGCAAGGCCGCGCGGCGCGGCAAGTGACGCCGGCCCGTGATCATCGCGCGCGGCGTGACCGCCATCTCTGTCCGGCCCGTGAGGGCCCGGGGTATAGTCCCGCGAGATCCACCGACGCGCCCGTCCGGGCGCCGAACGCCTCATGAAAGCGACCCGCTCCCTGCTGGCCCTGTACCTGCTGTCCGGCCTCGCCATCACGGGCTGCGCGACCGCGCAGACGGGCGGGCAGCCCGCGCTGGTCGCGGACTCCCGCGCGGGCGCCGCGACGCCGGCCGCGGATGACGCGATCCGTGCCGACGTGCAGGGCGACGTGCCGGCGGATCCGCCGGCCGAGGCGCCCGCGGGCGCAGGCCGCGGTGCGGGCCCGGCGCCCGCCGCGCACGCGGAGCCCGTCGATGCGCCGGTGGACGTGGATGCCGTGTACCGCGTGCTGGTCGCCGAGTTCGCGGGCCGCCGTGGCGAGCTTCCGCTGGCCCTGGACAACTACCTGAGCGTCGCCCGCCGGACCCGCGACCCGGCGGTCGCGGAACGGGCCGTGCGCATCGCCGTGTACGCGCGCGACCCGGAGCGCGCGATCGAGGCGGCGCAGCTGTGGGCCGCCGCCGCCGAGCCGGATCACGAGGCCCGCCAGGTGCTGGGTGCGCTGCTGGTGCGCGCCGACCGCCTGCCGGAGGCGAAGCAGGTGCTCACCGACCTCGCCGCCGAGCGCGCGGAGGACGACCCGGCGATCTTCCCCCGGATTGCGAACATGTTGTCCCGCGAGCGTTCCGGCAGCGCCAGCGTGACGGTCATGGAGGCGGTGGTCAGCGGCCACTCCGACAATGTCGAGGCGCAGTTCGCGTACGCGCAGCTGCTCGGACGCTTCGGCGAGTTCGACAAGGCGGTGGGCGTGGTGCAGCGCCTGCGCGGCCTGGACCCGGACAACGAGCAGGTCGCGGTGTACGAGGCGCAGGTGCTGAAGCGCCAGAACCGGGACGCGGAGGCGATCGAGCGCCTCGGCGCGTACGTGGGGGAGCACCCGGACGCGGACACCGCCCGCCTGACCTACGCGCGCCTGCTGGTCGACGCGAAGCGTTACGACGAGGCGCGCGAGGAGTTCCGCCTGCTCGCCGAATCCGCGCCCGAGAACACCGACATCGCTTACGCGCTGGGGCTGCTGCTGCTGCAGACCAACGACCTGACCGCCGCCGAGGAGCAGTTCCTGAAGCTCGTCGACGTGCCGGACCGGCGCTCGACCGCGTGGTACTACATCGCCCAGATCCAGGAGAACACGAACCGCCCGCAGGAGGCGCTGGAGTCGTACCGGCGGGTGGACCGCGGCGAGCACGAGCTGAACGCGCAGATCCGGGTCGCGGTGCTGGTCGCGGACGGCGGCGACATCGCCGCCGCGCGGCGCCACCTGCACGCGCTGCGCGGGCGCAATCGCCAGGAGTCGGTGCGCATCTTCCGGGCGGAGGCCGAGATCCTCACCCGGGCGGAGGAGCTCGACACCGCGATGACGGTCTACGACGAAGCGCTGGACGAGTTCCCGAAGGACACCGGACTGCTGTACGCGCGGGCGATGCTCGCGGCGCGCCTGGACCGCATCGACGTGGTCGAGCGCGACCTGCGCGACGTCCTGGAGCGCGAGCCCGACAACGGCGACGCGCTGAACGCGCTGGGCTACACCCTCGCCGACCGCACCGAGCGCTACGAGGAGGCCTACGAGCTCATCAAGCGCGCGTACGAGCTCAAGCCCGACGACCACTACGTCGTCGACAGCATGGGCTGGGTGCTCTACCGCCTGGGCCGGCTGGACGAGGCCATACGCCACCTGCGTCGTGCGCTGGAGCTCAAGCCGGACCCCGAGGTGGCCGCGCACCTCGGCGAGGTGCTGTGGGTGGCTGGCGACCGCGACGGCGCGAAGCAGGTCTGGACCACCGCTCTGGAGGAGCGGCCCGAGGACAAGCGGCTGCTCGACGTGATGCAGCGTTTCGGGCTCTGAGGTCCCGTGACGCTCGCGCCACGCCCGCTTCGACGCGCGCCGCGCGTCCGTCGAACGCGGCGCGGCGACGGGCACGGCATCCACGCGCGCTGAGAGCGCGTACGCGGCGCCCGCGTCGCGGCACGCGCGGTCGCGGCTCCACGCCAGGTCAGCCATGCGGCACATCTCCCTGCTCCGCCCCGGTGCCACTGCCGCACTGGCGCTGCTGATCGCGGCCTGCGCCGCTCCGGGCCCCGGTGCGCCGGACGGGCGGCAGGCAGCCTGGGACGCGCACAGCGCATGGCTGGCCGGCCTCGGCGACTGGCGGGTCGCCGGACGCGTCGCGGTGTCCACCGCGGACGACGGCTTCACGGCCAGCGTGCGCTGGCGCCAGGCCGGGGACGGCTACCGGGTGCAGCTCGACGGGCCGTTCGGCCAGGGCGCGGTGCGCATCACCGGCGACCGCGACGGCGTGGAGCTGCGCACCGCGGACGGACGCACGGCACGCGCCGGCACGCCGGAGGCGCTGGCCGCGGGAGAGCTGGGCGTGTCGCTGCCGCTGTCCGCGCTGCGCTGGTGGCTCACCGGCCGCCCGGCACCCGGCGCGGCGCCGGACGTGCTGGAGCTCGACTGGGCCGGGCGCCTGGAGCGCCTGGAGCAGCTCGGCTGGAGCGTGCGCGTGAGCGAGTACGCGCGCGCCGGCGGGGGCGACCTGCCGGCGCGCCTCGAGATACGCCGCGGCGAGGTGCAGGCGCGCTTCGTGCTGGGCCGCTGGCAGGTGGGATCGTGACCCCGGCGCTGGCGCTGCCGGCGCCCGCGAAGCTGAACCTGTTCCTGCACGTGACGGGCCGCCGCGCCGACGGCTACCACCGCCTGGAGACGCTGTTCCAGCTCCTGGACCGGGGCGACCGGGTCGAGCTGTGGCTCGAGGACGGGCCCGGGATCCGCCGCGCGGGAGACCTGCCCGGCGTGCCGGAGGACGCCGACCTCACGGTGCGCGCGGCGCGCGCGCTGGCCCGGCACGCGGGCGTGGACCGCGGGGCCGCGATCCGGGTGCACAAGACGCTGCCGCTAGGCGGCGGGCTGGGCGGCGGCAGCTCCGACGCCGCGGCGGTGCTGCTGGGTCTGGACCGCCTGTGGGGGCTGGACCTCGGGCTGGACACCCTGGCCGCGCTGGGCCTGGAGCTCGGCGCCGACGTGCCGGTGTTCGTGCGCGGGCGCTCCGCGTTCGCGACCGGGGTCGGAGAGCGGCTGCGGCCGGCGGCCATCGCGCCGTCCTGGTACCTGGTCGTGCGCCCTCCGGCGTCGGTGTCCACCGCGGCGGTCTTCGGCGCGCCTTCGTTGACACGTGATACCCCCCCTTCGACAATACGCGGCTTTCCCTGGGGAATTGACACCCAGCAGGGGCTGGAGCGCCTCCTCGCGCGCACCCGCAACGACTGCAGCGCGGTGGTGCGCGCACTGGCGCCGGCGGTGGCCCGGGCCGAGTCCGCGCTCGCGGCGCTCGGGCCGGTGCGCATGACCGGGACCGGCGCGTGCCTGTTCGTGCGCTTCCGGGACCGGGCGGCCGCGCAGGACGCGCTCGGTCGGGTAGAGGGCGGGCTGGGCCGGGGGCCGGACGGGACGCTCGAGGCCTTCGTCGCCCGCGGCGTCGATCGATCGCCGCTGCACGCGGCGCTGGAGGCCGCGTGACACGGGGCGCGCGGCGCCGATGGGGTGTGGCCAAGCGGTAAGGCACCGGGTTTTGATCCCGGGATCCCAGGTTCGAATCCTGGCACCCCAGCCAATTGAGTGGATGCGCACGATGGTCGACCGGTTGCTGGCAACCGACACGGGAACGGGCATGGCGAACGAACGCTTCAGCCGCGAGCACCTGCCCGCGAGCAGCGCGATGATGGTCTTCACCGGCACCGCCAACCCGGGGCTCGCCGAGGAGGTGGTGGAGCGCCTGCGCCTGCCGCTCGGCAAGGCCGTCGTGGACCGCTTCAGCGACGGCGAGGTCATGGTCGAGATCATCGACTCGGTGCGCGGCAAGGACGTGTTCGTCGTGCAGCCCACCTGCCGCCCGGGCAACGACAACCTGCTCGAGCTGCTGATGCTCATCGACGCGCTGAAGCGCGCGTCGGCGCGGCGGGTGACCGCGGTGATGCCGTACATGGGCTACGCGCGCCAGGATCGAAGGCCGCGCTCGTCGCGGGTGCCGATCTCGGCGAAGGTGGTCGCGAACATGGTCTCCGCGGTGGGCGCCGACCGGGTGCTCACGATGGATCTGCACGCGGACCAGATACAGGGCTTCTTCAGCATCCCGGTGGACAACATCTACGCGTCGCCGGTGCTGCTGGGCGACATCTGGAAGCACACCTACGAAGACCTGATGGTGGTCTCGCCGGACGTCGGCGGCGTGGTCCGCGCACGCGCCATCGCGCGCCGCCTCGATGACGCCGATCTCGCGATCATCGACAAGCGCCGCCCGCGCGCCAACGAGGCGCAGGTGATGAACATCATCGGCGACGTGAGCGGGCGCACCTGCGTACTGGTAGACGACATGGCAGACACCGCCGGCACGCTGTGCAACGCCGCCGGCGCGCTGAAGGACCACGGTGCGGTCAAGGTCGTGGCCTACTGCACGCACGCCGTGCTCTCGGGCAAGGCGGTGCTGAACATCGAGAACTCCGAGCTCGACGAGCTCGTGGTGACCAACACGATCCCGCTGAGCGACGCGGCGGCCGCGTGCGCGCGGATCCGCCAGCTCAGCATCGCGGAGCTGATCGCCGAGAGCATCCGCCGCGTCCACGAAGAGGAATCCATCGGCACCCTGTTCATGGACTGAGGCCACGCACTCCCGCAGGCCGGGTCCATGCATACGAATTCGAACTCGAACGGAGCGAAACAGTCATGAGCGAATACGAGGTCAGCGCCGAGGTGCGCAACGAGACCGGCAAGGGCGCGATGCGCCGCCTGCGCGCCACCGGGTGGATCCCGGGGGTCATCTACGGCGCCGGCAAGGAGCCCGCGAACATCGCGCTGAAGAGCAACGACCTGCGCAAGCAGCTCGAGAACGAGGCGTTCTTCTCGCACATCCTCACGGTCACGGTGGGCAACGAGAAGCAGCAGGCGGTGCTCAAGGATCTGCAGCGCAATCCCGCGAACCTGCAGGTGAGCCACGTCGATTTCCTGCGCGTGTCGGCCACCGAAGCGATCACGATGCGCGTGCCGCTGCACTTCGCGAACGAGAACGTCGCTCCCGGGCGCAAGGCGGGCGGCGTGTTCAGCCACCTGATGAACGACGTCGAGATCAGCTGCCTGCCGGGCGACCTGCCCGAGTACATCGAGGTGGACGTCGCGGCGATGGCGCTCGGTGACGCGCTGCACCTGTCGCAGCTCGTGCTGCCGCAGGGCGTGACGCTGACCACCGACGTCTCCGATCCCGACCACGACCACACGCTGGTCACCCTCGCGATGCCGCACGATCTGGACATGGGCGAGGAAGAGGGCGAGGAGGGCGCCGAGGAGACCAGCGCCGAGGTGCCGACCGTCTCCGAGGACGAAGAGGGCGGCGAGTCCTCCGAAGAGGACTGATCCCGCTCCCCGTCCCGCGTGCCCGCGCCGCGGCCGGCGTGCCGCGGCCGCGGCGCGCCGTCTCGCGGCGGCGGGAGCGGAAGGTGACCCGATCCGTGGCAGCAACCCTCCGTCTCGTCGCCGGACTCGGCAATCCCGGCACGCGCTACCAGGACACCCGCCACAACGCGGGCTTCTGGTTCGTCGACGGGGTCGCCGCGCGCCACCACGCGAGCTTCCGCCGCGACGCGCGCTTCCACGGCGAGGTGGCCGAGGTGCGGGTGGGCCGCGAGGTCGTGCGCCTGCTCAAGCCGGCCACCTTCATGAACGAGTCCGGGCGCTCGGTCGGCGCGGTCGCGCGCTACTTCGATCTGGCGCCGGACGCGATCCTGGTCGCGCACGACGAGATCGACCTCCCCCCGGGGACGGTACGCCTGAAGCGCGGGGGCGGCCACGGCGGCCACAACGGGCTGCGCGACGTGATCCCGCAGCTCGGGGGCCCCGGCTTCGCGCGGCTGCGAATCGGGGTGGGCCACCCGGGGCGCAAGGAGGAGGTGGTCGGCTACGTGCTCGCGAGGGCCGGGCGCGACGAGCAGCGGCGCATCGACGACGCGGTGGCGCGCGCGGTGGAGCGTTTCGACGACATGATCACGCAGGGTCTGGAGCGGGTGATGAACGAGCTGCACCGCGATCCCGAGCAGGCGCCGGAAAAGGAGTAATCGCTTGGGCTTCAAGTGCGGCATCGTGGGCCTGCCCAACGTGGGCAAGTCCACCCTCTACAACGCGTTGACCAGCGCCGCGATCGCGGCGGAGAACTATCCGTTCTGCACCATCGATCCCAACGTGGGCGTGGTGCCGGTGCCCGACGAGCGTCTCGATCGGATCGCCGCCATCGTGCGTCCGCAGAAGGTGATCGCGACCACGATGGAGTTCGTCGACATCGCGGGGCTGGTGGCCGGCGCGTCGAAGGGCGAGGGGCTCGGCAACAAGTTCCTCGCGAACATCCGCGAGACCCATGCGATCGCCCACGTGGTGCGCTGCTTCGAGGACGACGACGTGGTGCACGTGGACGGGCGCGTGGACCCGGTCAGCGACATCGAGACCATCGACACCGAGCTGCTGCTGGCCGACGTCGAGACCGTGCAGCGCGCGCTGGAACGGGCCGTGAAGCAGTCGAAGTCCGGCGATCGCGCGTTGCGGGCACGCGTCGCGCTGCTGGAGCGCCTCGCCGCGCACGTCGACGCCGGAAAGCCCGCGCGCAGCCTGGCGGCAGAGCCCGAGGAGCGCGCGGGCCTGCGCGAGCTGCACCTGCTGACCGCGAAGCCGCTGCTCTACATCGCGAACGTCACCGAGGACGGCTTCGACGACAACCGGCACCTGGACGCGGTGCGCGCGCACGCCGAGGCCGAGGGCGCGCCGGTGGTGCCGGTGTGCGCCGCGATCGAGGCGGAGCTGGCCGGCCTCGACGACGCGGAGAAGGTCGAGTTCCTGAACAGCATGGGGCTCGACGAGCCGGGTCTGAACCGGGTGATCCGCGCGGGCTACCGGCTGCTGGGCCTGCAGACCTTCTTCACCGCGGGACCGAAGGAGGTGCGCGCGTGGACGGTGAGGAGCGGCGCGACCGCGCCGCAGGCCGCCGGCGTGATCCACACGGATTTCGAGCGCGGCTTCATCCGCGCCGAGGTCGTCGGCTACGACGACTTCATCGCCCACGGCGGCGAGCAGGGCGCGAAGGAGGCGGGGCGCTGGCGGCTGGAGGGCAAGGACTACGTCGTGCGCGAGGGCGACGTGGTGCACTTCCGCTTCAACGTCTGACGCGCCTTGCACGGGTTCCCGGGCGCCGGTATCTTCCGCGGTCCTCTCGTGGCTACGTAGCTCAGCTGGTCAGAGCGTGCGACTCATAATCGCAAGGTCGGTGGTTCGATCCCACCCGTAGCCACCAATTCCGAACGCCCCATCACGACCGGGTGCGACGCGGCGCGCTACGCGTCCTCGTCGCCGTCGGTGTCCGTGCGCAGCGGCAGCGGGCGGCGGGCGATCACGTACTCGGCGACCGGGGTGCCGCCGATCAGGTGCTCCTGGATGATGCGCTCGAGCACCTCGGGCGTGCAGGAGCGGTACCAGACGCCGTCGGGGTACACCACCGCGACCGGGCCGTCGGTGCAGACCTGAAGGCAGTTCGCCTTGGTGCGGAACACGCCGCCCTCGCGCACCAGCTTCAGCGCCAGCAGCCGCCGTTTCAGATAGTTCCACGACGCGAGGCTGTCCTCGCGCGCGGAGCACTTGGGCTTGCTCTGGTCGCAGCACAGGAAGATGTGACGCTCGATCGCGTCGATGCGCAGGCTCTCGACGGCCTGCTCGACCGGGATCGCGGGAGGCGTGGGCATGGCTTCGGCGGCCCCGCTTCAGTTTCCGCGCGGCGGCGCCGCGAACGCCTGCAGCGTGCCGCAGGCCGGCGCCGCGCCCGCGGCGGGCAGCACCGCGCCGCCGCGCCGCGCACGGGTGCAGGCCGCGGCGCGCTCGCGGGCTTCCTCGAGCCGGTCGGCGAGCTCGCTGCGCTGCTGCTGCAGGTAGTCCACCGTGTCCTGGTACATGCGGGCGCGGGTGGTGAGGCCGTCGACCTCGCGCGCCAGCCGCGCCGCGCGCTCCTCGGCGGCCTGCCGCGCGGGCTCGGCCTCGCTGACCTGCTCGCGCAGCGCCGCGAGCTCGTCGTCGAGGGCTGCGCGCTGGCGCTGCAGGTACTGCACGCTGTCGCGGAACATCGCGCTGCGCGTCTCCAGGCCCTGCACCTCGCGCGCGAGCGCGTCGGCGCGCGAGCGCGCGTCGGCGACGGCGTCCCGGGCCTGCGCGGCCTCCCGGCGCAGGTGATCGATCTCCTGCAGGTTGCCGGCGACGGTCGCGGTCAGGCGCCGTGACTCGGCCGCGGCTCGCGCGGCGTCGGCCTCGAGCGCCTGCATCTGCTGCGTGTGCTCGGCGGCCGCGGACTGCAGGGCCTGGATCCGCTGCTCGCCCGACGCGACGTCGGCCTCCAGCGCCTGCACCTGCCGCTCGCGCTCGGCGGCCGCCTCGTCGAGCTGGCGGATGCGCAGCTCGCGTTCCTCGACGGCGACCTGCAACGCCTGGACCTGCTGCTCGCCGCGCGCGACATCGGCCTCGAGCGCGCGGATCCGCTGATCGCGCTCGCTGACGGCGGTTCGCAGTGTCCCTATCGCCTGCTCGCGCTCGTCCACCATGGTCTGCAGTGCCTCGACCTGGCGCTCGGCGTCCACCGCGCGGGCCTCGAACACGCTTGCCCGCTGCTCCGCGGCGGCGGCGTCGGCTTCCAGGCTCGCGATGCGTGCCGACCGGTCGGCCACCGTGGCCTGCAGCCGCTCCACGGCCTGCTCGCGCTCCGCGAGCGCGCCCGCGAGCCGCTCGCGCTCGGCCGCGAGCTCGTCACGCTCGCGGCGCAGCATGACGGTCTGGGTGCTGATCACGGCGAGGCGCTGCTGCAAGGTGTCGCGGGCCGTCGTGAGCTCCTCGCCGCGGCGCTGCAGCTCCTCGATGCGCTGCGCCTGCGCGGCCTGCTGCGCTGCGTGCTGCGTCGCGGCGCGTGCGATCTCGCCGCGCAGGCTGTCCAGCTGCTCGAGCAGCGCCTGGCGCCGCGCCGCCGCCTGCTCGCGTTGCTGCAGCAGGGTGTTCGCGTGCTCGCTGCGCAGCGCCTCGAGGCGCGCCTGGCTGTCCGCGCTCGCCTGCGCGTGCTCGGCGCTCGCGCGGGCGATCTCCGCGCGCAGCGCGTCGACCTGGGCGAGCAGGGCCTCGCGCCGCGCGGCGGCCTGCTCGCGCAGCGCAGCGAGCGCGGCCGCGTGCTCCGCCTGCTCGCGCTCGACGCGCTGCTCGAGGGCGGCGCGGGCGTTCTCGGACTCGCGGCGCGCGGTCATCACCTCGCCGAGCTCGCCGCGCAGCGACTCGACCTGGGTGAGCAGCGCCTGGCGGCGCTCCACGGCGTTCTCCCGCTGTGCGACCAGGTCGTCGCGCAGCTCGGGCACGCGCTGCGACAGCAGCCGCACCTCCTCCAGCGCGAGCGCGAGCGATTCCTCCAGGCGCACGACCTCGCGGCGGTGCTCGTCGCGCGCGCGCGCGGCCTCGTCCGCGAGCGCCGCGAGCTTGCCGTCGAGGTAGTCCTTCGCGCGGCGCAGGCCGTCGGCGCGATCCGCGGCCTCGGCCGCGCGCTGCTCCGTGTCCGACAGGCGCGCGCGCAGGCCGCCGGCCTCGCGCTCCAGCGCGGCGACGCGCGCAGATGCCTGCCCGGCCCCTTGCGCGGCCTCGTCCAGCGATCTCAGCAGCTCCTCGCGGCGCGCGTTGAAGGCCACGATCACCTCGTCGCGCTGCGCGCGCAGCTCGCCGAGCGCCGCCTTCGACTCGTCGAGCTCGGCGCTGCGCTGCGCGAGCTTGTCGTCCAGGTACTCGCGGGCGCGGCGGTAGCGGTCCGCCTGCTCGTTCGCGGCCGCGACCTGGCCGCGCAGCTCCTCCAGCCGCGCCTTCAGCCCTGCGTTGCCGGCCGCGAGCTCCTCGCCGCGGGCGCGCGCCGCGTCCAGCTCGCGGGTCAGCGCGTCGCGGCTCGAGCTCAGCTCCGCGACCCGTGCCGCGGCGCGCTCGCGCTCCGCCGCGAGCTGCTCGTCCAGCCCGCGCAGCGTGGCCTGTAGCTCCTGGTTGCTGCCGCGCGCCGTGGCCAGCGCGGCGGTGGTGCCTTCCAGCTCGCCGCGGATGGCGTCGATCTGCTCCGCGAGGCGGCGCGCGGTGCGCTCCCGGCTCTCGGCGTCGCCTTCGGCGCGCGCGAGGGCGTTGCCCTGGCTCTGGCCCTGGGCGGTCTGCTGGCCCAGCCAGCCGCTGAGCGCCGCGAGCTGGCGTGCGAGCGCGGCGTTGCGCGTCTCCACGGCCTGCAGCCCGCGAGCCGCCGCCGCCAGCTCCCCCTGCAGGCGGCCCATGCCCGCGCGCAGCGCGAGCAGCTCGCGCTCGCGCGCGGCGACGCGTTCGGCCAGCGCCGTGTGCGCCTGATGCCAGCCGCGCGCCGACGCGAGCGCCGCGGCACGCTCGCGCTCGGCCCGCTGCAGCCTGTCGCCGGCGGTCTTCGCCGCAATGCGCGTCGCGGCGAGCCGTTCTTCCAGCACCGTGCGTCCGGCACGCAGCGAATCGACCTCGGACTGCGCCTCGGCGAGCGCGGCCTCGAGGCGGGCGCGGCTCTCGCCGTCGCCGCAGCCGGCGAGAAGCGCGGCCAGCAGCAGCAGCGGTGCGCGGCGGATCCATGAGGCATTCAGGGGCACGGGCGTGTTCCTCCGGTCGCGATCGTCGGATGCAGCGGTTGCGGCGGCGGCCGCGGGCGCGGGCCTGCTGCCCGGGGCGCCGCGTGGGCGCGCGCCCGGCATCCCGGTCCCGCGCACCGCGGGCGACCGCGGCGATCAGGCTGACGATAGCACGCCTGCCGCCGCCCGCTGAGGCCCCGCCGGTGGCAATCCTGCATCGTCCCCGGGCCCGCGCGTGTGACAATTCGCGCCGGGTCCGCGGGGGAGTGCGCGATGTCGTCCAGCAATCGATTCCGCGGCCGGGTCGTGTCGGCGGCGGCGGAGCCGGTGACGCTGCCGGGCGGCATCGAGGTCGAGCACGACGTCGTGCGCCACCCCGGCGGCGCCGCGGTCGCGGCCGTGGACGGCGAAGGCCGGGTCTGCCTGCTGCGCCACTACCGCCCCGTGGTGGGCGCCTGGCTGTGGGAGGTGCCGGCCGGAAAGCTGGACGGAGACGAGGTTCCGGGCCGCGCCGCGGCGCGCGAGCTCGCGGAGGAGGCGGGCCTCGCGGCGGCGAGCTGGTGCCCGCTGGGCGTCATGGTCAGCTCGCCGGGCGTGTTCACCGAGCGCGTACACCTGTTCCTCGCCACCGGGCTGTCGGCGGGGCAGGCGGCGCCGGAGGCGGGCGAGGTGTTCGAACTGCACTGGGTGCCGCTTCCCGACGCGCTCGCAATGGCGCGCGATGGCGCGATCGAGGACGCGAAGACCGTGATCACGCTGTGGCGCGCGGCGTCGCGCCTCGGCGTCGCGCCCGCGCCGTGACGCGTCAGGCGGCGACGAGCTGCGGTTCGCCGGTGTCCACCGTCTGCGGCGCGGCCTCCGCTTCGCAGGCCGGCGCGGCCTCGTCCGCCCATGCGTGATGCACCTCGACGATGCCCTGCAGCTGCGCGAGCAGCGCGCGCGCGTGGTCGGGCCGGCAGTCCAGGTCCACCTGCATCTCCGCGGGGCGTCGCGGGTCGACGTCGAAGAACTGCAGCGCCTGTATGCGCAGCCGGCGGCGCGAGAACGCGAGCAGGATGCGCTGCAGCACCGAGTGGTCGTTTCGCGCGCGGACGTGGATGGTGTAGTGCCGTTCCATGACGTGGGGTCCTCTGGGGTGAATGGGGGGTGACTGGGGGGCTGACCGGGTCGGGAGTGCTGTTGCCGGGCCGCGCGTGGGGTCACGCGAGGCGCACCTCGCTCACCGAGGCGCCGGCCGGGATCATCGGGAACACGTTGTCCTCGCACCCGACCGCGACCTCGAGAAGGTAGGGGCCGGGCGCGGCCAGCATGCGGGTGAGGGCGCCGGTGAGCTGCTCGCGCGCGTCGACGCGATCGGCGTCGACACGGTAGCTGCGCGCCAGCGCGACGAAGTCCGGGTTGCTCATGTGCACCTGGCTGTAGCGGCCGTCGAAGAACAGCTCCTGCCACTGGCGCACCATCCCCAGGCGCTCGTTGTTGAGGATCACCACTTTCACCGGCAGCTGCTCCTGCATCAGGGTGCCCAGCTCCTGCACGGTCATCTGGATGCCGCCGTCGCCGGCGACGGCGATCACCGGGCGGCGGCTGCCGCCGGCCGCGACCGCGACGGCGGCGCCGATCGCGGCCGGCAGCGCGAAGCCCATCGTGCCGAGGCCGCCGGAGGTGATGTGACGGGCGTTGCGCGAGAAGCGGTAATGGCGCGCGGCCATCATCTGGTGCTGGCCGACGTCGCTGACGACGACCGCGTCGCCGGCGGTGAGCTGCGACAGGCGCTCGATCACCTCGCCCATGCGCAACGGCCCGTCGCCGCCGAGCTCGGGCTCGATCACCTGCGCATGCTCCTCGGCGTCGTGCTCGCGGAAGCGCGCGAGCCAGGCCGGGTGGTGGCGGGGGTGCAGCAGCGGCAGCAGGCCCTCGAGCGCCTCGCGCGCGTCGGCCACGATGCCCACCTCGGCGGGCACCTGGCGGTTGATCTGCGCGGGGTCCACGTCCACGTGGATCACCTTCGCCTGCCGCGCGTAGTCCTCGAGCCGCCCGGTGACGCGGTCGTCGAAGCGCATGCCCACGGCCAGGATCACGTCCGCCTCGTTGGTGAGCACGTTGGCGCCGTAGTTGCCGTGCATGCCCGGCATGCCGACGTACAGCGGGTGTCCGGCCGCAAACGCGGACAGCCCGAGCAGGGTGCACGCGGTGGGCAGGCCGGCGCGCTCGGCGACGGCCAGCGCGGCGTCCTCGGCGCCGGCGAGCGTCACGCCGTGGCCCAGCAGCAGGTAGGGGCGTTCGGCGGCGTTCAGGATCTCGGCCGCGCGCGGCAGGCCGCTGAGGTCGCGCTGGCTGGACGGCCAGCGCCAGGGCTCCGGGGCCGCGGCCGCGGCGGTGACGGGCCCGGTCTGCGCGTCGCGGGTGATGTCCACCAGCACCGGGCCGGGGCGCCCCTCGCAGGCCACCTGGAACGCGCGCGCGATGGCCGGCGCCACGTCGTCGGGGTCGGTGACCTGGCAGCTCCACTTGGTCGCGGCCAGCGTCAGGCCGACGACGTCGGCTTCCTGGAAGGCCTCGGTGCCGAGCTTCGGCGCCGCGACCTGGCCGGTGATGCACACCAGCGGCGTGGAGTCCATCAGCGCGTCGGCCAGGCCGGTGATGAAGTTGGTCGCGCCGGGGCCCGAGGTCGCGATGCACACGCCGGGCCGCCCGGTGGTGCGCGCATAGCCCTGCGCGGCGTGCGTCGCGCCCTGCTCGTGGCGCACGAGCACGTGGCGCAGCCGGTCGCCCGCGTCGTGCAGGGCGTCGTACACCGGCATGATGGCGCCGCCGGGATAGCCGAACACCACGTCGACGCCGTGGTCGACCAGGGCCTTCACGAGCTGCTGTGCGCCGGTGCCTTGCATGGCTGGAGTTCCTTGTGCTTCGGACATTTGCTTCGGGCAAACAAAAAGCCCGCTCCCTTTCGGGTAGCGGGCTTTTTCGCGGATTCGGTTTGTCGGGGTCGATTCAGCGCGCGCCAGCTACCCTCCGGAGGGGCCGGATAATGAGTACGAGTACGAGGGCCAGGGCGCGGGTCGCGACAGTCATGCCGCGGACGATAGGTGCGCACCGCGCAGGCGTCAAGCCCGCGCTGCACATGATGTGCGGGAATGCGAAACGTGCCGCGGCAGGGGCCGGGGTGCCACGGTAGTCTGATCCGATGTCCAGACGGGAGCGATTCATGCTGTCACCCCGCGCCGCCGTGCTCGCGCTGCTCGTCGCGCTGGGCCCGGCCGCGGCGCCCGCCGGCGCCGCCGAGGACGAGGGCGACACCTTCGGGCCGGACGAGGTCCTGGCCGCGGCCAACAGCTTCTTCGGCGCCGCGACCGAGGGCCTCGCCGACGTGGTGCAGAAGCTGTTCGCGGAGCAGGGCCGGCCCAACGCGTACATCACCGGGGAGGAGCTCAGCGGCGCCATCGGCGTCGGCGTGAGCTACGGCGACGGCTCGCTGCGCATGAAGAGCGGCGGCTCGCGCAAGGTCTTCTGGCAGGGGCCGTCCATCGGCTTCGACCTCGGCGGCGATGCGTCCAAGGTCTTCGTGCTGGTCTACGATCTGCCGTCGACGGACGCGATCTTCCAGCGCTTCCCGGGCGTCGACGGCAGCTTCTACTACGTCGGCGGCGTCGGGGTGAACTACCAGCGCTCCGAGGGCATCGTGCTCGCCCCGATCCGCGCCGGCGTCGGGCTGCGTGCCCGGGCCAGCGTCGGCTACACCCACTACACGCGGAAACGATCGTGGATCCCGTTCTGACATCGACGACCGAGAAACCGTCACCGCGCGCCGCGCGCGCCGCAGGAGCAGCAACCATGACGCGGACCATCCTCACCCTCGCGCTGTGCGCGACCCTCGCGGGAGCGCCCGCGACGACCTCCTGGGCCCAGGGCGGCTCGGGCAAGAAGGACGACGACAACAGCCAGCTGTTCGGTCGCCTGCTGGGCGCCGGCGTCGGCGCCCTGCTGGGCTCCCAGGTCGGCGGCGGCAAGGGCAAGCTGGCCGCGGTCGCGGTGGGCGCGCTGGCCGGCGCGTGGCTGGGCGGCGAGATCGCGGGCCGACTCACCCAGTCCGACCAGCAGGGCATCGCGCAGACCACGAACACCGCGCTGGACACCGGTCAGAACCAGACCTGGACCAACCCCGACACCGGCGTGCAGACCACCGTCGCGGTCAAGGATCGCACCGTGGAACGGGCGCCGCTGCAGTCCGAGGGACTGGAGCCGCGGCCCTGGGAGACACCGCCGCTGGTCTACGAGAACGCGTGGTACCGCGCGACGCGTGACAGCAACGTGCGCAGCGGCCCCGGCACCCAGTACGCGGTCATGGACACCCTGCGCCGCGGCCAGCAGGTGGCGGTGGTCGGCCGCGTGCAGGGCCAGGACTGGTTCATGGTGGCCGACGGCGGCCTCGGGTCCGGCTACGTGCACGGCTCGCTGCTGGAGCGCGAGCGGGCGCAGCCGGGCGGCGGTAACGCGCTGCAGGCGCAGGCCCGGTCGGCCCCGCCGCGCGTCGCCGGCGAGCGCACCTGCTCGATCATCAACCAGAGAGTCACGCTTCCGGACGGCACCGCCGAGGACCGCGACATGCGCGCGTGCCAGCGGCCCGACGGCACCTGGGAGGTGGTGTGAACGCGACCCATACGCGAACGGGGGGGCTGACGCCGGCGTTGCTGCTGGGCGCCGCCGCGGCCGTGCTCGCGGCGCCGGCCGATGCGCGCCTGCTGCTCGAGGATCGTGGCGCCGAGGTGCGGCTGGAGCGCCCCCTGGTCTGCGGGCAGCCGGCCGAGGTGCGGGTCACGGCCGAGCGCCCGGAGCTGTTCGACGCCGGCAATCCGCGGCTGCAGGGGCTGCTGGACGCCGCGCGCGCGATGCTGGGCTACGAATGCCGGGAGCTCGACGAGATCCGGGTCACCGGGTCGTTGCGTGGCGACACGGGCGCGCGCTTCGCCGCGGTCGCGGGCGAGGCCACCGGCTGGCGCGTGCAGCCCGAGCGCGGAAGCGCGGCGTGGTCGCCGCCCGCCGCGCCGACGCCCGCGGCCCCGCCGCCCGTGGCCAGCGCACCGGCGCCGGCCGGGTCCGCGTTCACCGTGCGCGGGCTCGGGACGGGCATGACCCCCGACGCCGCGATGCGCGAGGCGCGCACCGGCTTCGACGCCGCGCCGAGCTACGACCGGGCGCGCCGGGAGCTCGCGGTGGAGCGCGACGGCTGCGCGCTGGAGCCGGGCAGCCGGCCGCGAGCCGGGCAGGTGTGCCTGAAGGCCGCGTTCACCGAGGGCCGCGATCCGCGCAGCTACCGCGTGCGCTACGCGCAGGTGGTGGACCGCGATCAGGCCGAGGCCATCGCGGCGCAGCTTCGCGATCGCTTCGGCGCGCCGGCGGTGGACGAGGAGCGCCGGGGCACCGCGTGGCTGCAGGGCGGCGCGCCCGAGCGCCACCTCGCGTGGGGCGCCGCGACCGCCGGCGAGGACGGCCGGCCGCGCCGCGAGCTCGAGGCGGACATCCGCGTCGAGAGCGGCGTCACCGTGCTCACGCTGGACCTGCTGGACGCCGGCGGCGGCGCGACCGCGGGCGTCGCGCCCGGGGGCGACAGGCCCCGCTACGAGGTGAAGTTCTAGACCCCGCGCGCCGGGGCGGCGCGGGGGCCGCGGGTATAGTCCCGCAGCCGTGAACGACCCGCCCCGCTCCGCCCTGGACGCGTTCAGCCCGCCGGCGCGGGGCTGGTTCCGCGACACCTTCGACGCGCCCACGCCGGTGCAGGAGCAGGGCTGGCGCCACATCGCCGCCGGCCGCCACGCGCTGCTGGTCGCGCCCACCGGCAGCGGCAAGACCCTCGCCGCGTTCCTGTGGGGCATCGACCGGGTGCTGCGCGAGGGCGCCGCCGGCGGCGCGCCCGCCGGGGTGCAGGTGCTCTACGTGTCGCCGCTGAAGGCGCTGGTGCACGACGTGGAGCGCAACCTGCGCGCGCCGCTGGTCGGCATCCGCAGGCGCGCCGAGCGCGACGGGCTCGCGCCGCCCGCGGTCGCGGTCGACGTTCGCACCGGCGATACGCCGCAGCGCGAGCGCCAGCGCCAGGCGAGGAGCCCCGCGCCGGTCCTGGTCACGACGCCGGAGTCGCTGTTCCTGCTCCTCGGTGCGAAGGCGCGCGCGGGCCTCGCCGGCGTTCACACCGTGATCGTGGACGAGATCCACGCGCTCGCGCCGTCGAAGCGCGGGGTGCACCTCGCGCTCACGCTGGAGCGCCTCGCCGAGCTCACCGGCGCCGACCCGCAGCGCATCGGCCTGTCCGCGACCGTGCGCCCGCACGAGCGGGTCGCGCGCTTCCTCGGCGGCGATCGCGAGGTCACGGTGGTGGACGCCGGGGAGGCGCCGCGCCTGGATCTCACGGTCAGCGTTCCCGTCGCGGACATGAGCGCCGCCGCCGCGGCGCCGCCGGAGCGCAGCGGCGCGATCCTCGGCGAGCTGTACGCGCGCGAGGTCGGCACCCCGGCGGCGGAACGCGGCATCTGGCCCGCGATCCACCCGGCGCTGCTGGCCGAGATCAGGGCCCACCGGTCGACCATCGTGTTCGTGAACAGCCGTGCGCTGAGCGAGCGCCTCGCGCAGCGCCTCAACGAGCTGGCCGGCGAGGACCTGGTGCGCGCGCACCACGGCTCGGTGTCGCACGAGCAGCGCGCCGCGATCGAGGAGGCGCTGAAGGCCGGCTCGCTGCGCGCGATCGTCGCGACCAGCTCGCTGGAGCTTGGGATCGACATGGGCGCGGTGGACCGCGTGATCATGGTGGAGTCCCCGGGCTCGGTCGCGCGCGGGCTGCAGCGTCTCGGGCGCGCCGGGCACCAGGTCGGCGCGGTGAGCGCCGGCAGCGTGTACCCGAAGTATCGCGGCGACCTGCTGGAGTGCGCGGTGATCGCGAAGGGCATGCTGGCCGGCGCCATCGAGGCGGTGCGCCCGCCGGCCAACGCGCTGGACGTGCTCGCGCAGCAGGTGGTCGCGATGTGCTGCGACGCCCCGCGCTCGCCGTCCGCGCTGCACGCGCTGGTGACGCGCGCCGATCCGTACCGCGAGCTGCCGCTGGACGCGCTGCTCGGCGTGCTGGACATGCTGTCGGGCAAGTACCCGTCGGCGGAGCTCGCGGATCTCCGCCCGCTGCTCAGCTGGGACCGCGCCGAGGATTGCCTGAGCCCGCGCCGCGGCGCACCGATGGTCGCGCGCATGAACGCCGGCACCATCCCCGACCGCGGCAACTACCCGGTGCACCTCGGCGAGGGCGGTCCGCGGGTCGGCGAGCTGGACGAGGAGATGGTGTTCGAGGCGCGCGCGGGCGAGAACGTGATGCTGGGCGCGAGCACGTGGCGCATCGAGGCCATCGGCAACGACCGGGTGCTGGTGTCGCCGGCGCCCGGCGAGCCCGGCAAGCTGCCGTTCTGGCGCGGCGACGGGCCGGGGCGGCCGGCGGAGCTGGGCGAGGCGCTGGGCGCCTTCGTGCGCGAGGTGGGCGCGATGGAGGAGGGCGAGGCGGCGGCGCACCTCGAGGCCGCGTTGCCGCTGGACGCGTACGCGGCGCGCAACCTCGCCGCTTACGTGCACGAGCAGCGCCGCCACACCGGCACGCTGCCGACCGACCGCGCGATCACGGTGGAGCGTTTCCGCGACGAGCTCGGGGACTGGCGGGTGTGCATCCTGACGCCGTTCGGCGCGCGCATCCACGCGCCGTGGGCGATGGCGCTGCAGCGCGAGCTGGAGCTGCGCTCCGGCTTCGAGGTGCAGGTGATGTACACCGACGACGGCATCGTGCTGCGCTTCGCCGACGCCGACGACCCTCCGCCGCTCGCGCTGCTGCTGCCCGATCCGGATCGCCTCGGCGAGCTGCTCACCGAGCAGCTCGCCGACACCGCGATGTTCGCCGGCCTGTTCCGCGAGAACGCGGTGCGCGCGCTGCTGCTCACGCGGCGCAACCCGCGCAGCCGAACGCCGCTGTGGGCGCAGCGCCAGCGTGCGCGCGCGCTGCTCGCGACGGTGCGCCGCTACCCGGCGTTCCCGGTGGTGCTCGAGACCTACCGCCAGGCGATGAGCGACCAGTTCGACCTCGCGGGGCTGGAGCGGCTGCTCGCGCGCATCCGCGCCCGCGAGGTGCAGGTGCACGACGTGCAGACCCCGTCGGCGTCGCCGTTCGCGCGCTCGCTGGTGTTCGCATACGTGGCCGCGTACATCTACGAGCAGGACGCGCCGCTCGCGGAGCGCAAGGCGCAGGCGCTGACCCTGGACCGCGCGCTGCTGGCCGAGCTGCTGGGGCATTCGGAGCTGCGCGAGCTGATCGACGCGGACGTGCTCGCGGAGGTGGAGCGCGACCTCGCGCGGCTGGCGCCGCGGCGCCACGCCGCGGACGCCGACGCGCTGCACGACCTGCTGCGCCGGCTCGGCGACCTGTCGCGCGACGAGGCCGCGGCGCGCTCGGCGGACGACCCGGACGCGTGGCTCGCGCGCCTGGAACGCGAACGCCGCGCCGCGCAGGTGAAGGTGGGCGGCGAGGCGCGCTGGATCGCGGTCGAGGACGCGGCGCTGTATCGCGACGCGCTGGGCGTGCTGCCGCCTGCGGGACTGCCCGAACGGCTGCTGGCGCCGATGGACGGCGCGCTGGCCGCGCTGGCCGCGCGCTACGCGCGCACCCACGGCCCGTTCGAGACCCGGGCCTTCGCGGATCGCTACGCGCTGTCGCCGGCCCGCGCGGAGCAGGTGCTGGCCGGACTCGAGCGCGCCGGCACCGTGCTGCGCGGGGAGATCCGGCCCGGAGGCAGTGCGCCCGAGTGGTGCGATGCGCAGATCCTGCGGCGCCTGAAGCGCGCGACGCTCGCGAAGCTGCGCAACCAGGTCGCGGCGGTGGACGGCGCGACCTTCGCGCGCTTCCTGCCCGGGTGGCACGGCCTGGACGGCGCGCGCGGCGGCGCCGACGCGCTCGAGCACGCGATCGCGCAGCTCGAGGGGCTGGCGCTGCCGTGGAGCGCGCTGGCCGGGCACGTGCTGCCGGCGCGCGTGCCCGGCTTCCACCCCGACATGCTCGACATGCTGGCCGCGACCGGGCGCATCGTGTGGGTGGGCCGCGGCGCGCTCGGGCCCGGCGACGGGCGCATCGTGCTCTACCGGCGCCGCAACGCGCCGCGGCTGCTGCCGCCGCAGCCGCCGCCCGCTCCGGACGGCCCGCTGCACCGGGCCATCCTCGCGCACCTCGAGACGCGCGGCGCGTCGTTCACGATGGAGCTGCAGGACGCGGCCCGCGCCGCTGCCGCCGGGGCCGGCGCGCGCGAGGTGGACGAGGCGCTGTGGGACCTGGTGTGGGCCGGCGTCGTCACCAACGACACCTTCCAGCCGCTGCGCACGCTGGGCGCCGGCCCGTCGCGCCGCGGCCGGAGCTCCGGCCTGGCCGGCGGGCGCTGGTCGCGCGTCGCGCCGCTGCACGACGCCTCGCTGGAGCCCACCGAGCGCCTGCTGGCCACCGCCGAGTGCCTGCTCGAACGCTACGGGGTCGTGAGCCGCGAGGCGGTCGTGAGCGAGGGGCTGGCCGGCGGCTTCGCGCCGCTCTACAAGGTGCTGCGCGCGATGGAGGAGGCCGGCCGCGTGCGCCGGGGCTACTTCATCGAGGGGCTGGGCAGCGCGCAGTTCGGCCACCCGGGCGCGGTGGACCGGCTGCGCGCCGCGCGCGGCGACGAGGACCCGCCGGACCCGGATCGCGAGCCCGCGGTGCGCGCGCTGGCGGCGCTCGACCCGGCCAATCCGTGGGGTGCGGTGCTGCCCTGGCCGGCGACCGGCGGCGGCGACCGCGTGCGGCCCCGGCGCGTGCCCGGCGCGTGGCTGCTGCTGGCCGACGGCGCGCCGGCGCTGTACGTCGCGGCCAGCGGGCGCCACCTGCTGACCTTTCCGGGCGCGGCGGCGCAGCCGGACCGCGCGCTGCACGCCGCCCTCGCGGCGCTGCCGGGGCTGCCGCGGGGCGCGCGCCGCGGCCTGCTCGTGATCGAGAAGGTGGACGGCGAGGCGGTCGCGGACTCGCCGCACGCGGCGGCCCTCGCGGCGCACGGCTTCGTCCGCGACTACCGGGGCATGACGCTGGCGCCGGAGCGCGGCGGCCCGCCGCGCCGTCCGCGCGGAACCGCGGGAGCGGCGCGTGCCGGAGGGTGACACCGTGCACAAGGTCGCCGCGGCGATGGCGCCGCGGCTGGCGGGCGCGGAGCTCGCGCGCATCGACTTCGCGCCCCGTCACGGTCCGCCGCCGCCGCCCGCGCGGGTGCTCGCCGTGCGCGCCCACGGCAAGCACCTGCTGGTGGACCTCGACGGCGGGCGCAGCCTGCGGGTGCACCTGGGAATGTACGGGTCGTGGCACCGCTACCGCGCCGGCGAGGCGTGGAAGAAGCCGGCGCGGCGGGCGTCGCTGGTGCTCGATGCCGGCGCCGAGCTGTTCGTGTGCTTCAGCGCGAAGGAGGTCGAGGTGCTGCCGACGCCGAGCCTGCGCGCCGGCGACCTGTTCCGGCGCCTCGGCCCGGACCTGATCGACGGCGCCTGCGACCTCGCGGAGCTGACGGCGCGGGCGCGCGCGTTCGCCGGCGCGGACGCGCCGCTCGTGGACGTGCTGCTCGACCAGCGGGTGGCCTGCGGGATCGGCAACGTCTACAAGTCGGAGGTGCTGTTCATCGAGGGACTGCCGCCGCTGCGGCGCCTCGGCGACACGGACGACGCGACCCTGGCCGGATGCTACCGGCTGGCGGCCGCGCTGCTGCGGCGCAACCTCGGCGGCGGCAGGCGGGTGACGCGCTTCGAGCGCGACGGGCGGGGGCGGCTGTGGGTATACGGCCGCGCCGGCGAGGAGTGCCTGCGCTGCGGCTGCGCGGAGATCCGGAGAGACGCGCTGGGGCGGGACCGGCGCGGGACGTACTGGTGCCCGGCGTGTCAGCCGGAGCCTTAGCCCGGTCGGCGGCGTGCCGTCACTGCACGCTGCGCTCGCCGGCATGCTCGCGCCGCAGCGCCTTCGCGCGCTCGCGGATCGCGCGGCGCTCGGCGTCGGGCTTGCGGTCGAGGTTCTTGAGCTGGAAGCCCATGCGGCGGTTGCCGCGCAGGCGGTTGCGGTGGCGTGACAGGAAGTCCCAGTACAACGTCGTGATCGGGCACGCCGCGTCGCCGGTGGCGGCCTTCGGGTCGTAGCGGCAGCCGGCGCAGTAGTCGCTCATCCGATTGACGTAGTTGCCGGACGCGACGTACGGCTTGCTGCCCACGATGCCCCCGTCGGCGTGCTGGCTCATGCCCAGCACGTTCGGCAGCGACACCCAGTCCACGGCGTCGGCGTACATCGCGAGGTGCCACTCGTGCACACGATACGGGTGCACGCCGAGGAGCTGGCACCACAGGCCCAGCACCATCAGGCGCTGGATGTGGTGCGCGTACGCGGTGTCGACGAGGCCGCGCACGCTGTCGCGGATGCAGGCCATGTCCGTGTCGCCGCCCCACAGGGCCGCGGGCACCTCGCCGTGCGCGTCCAGCGCGTTGAGCTCCGCGTAGTCCGGCATGTGCAGCCAGTACACCCCGCGCACGAACTCGCGCCAGCCGAGGATCTGGCGCACGAAACCCTCCACGGCGGCGATCGGGGCGTGGCCCTCGCGCCACGCCGCGACGGCCGCGTCGATCGCGTCGCGGGGGTCCAGCAGGTGCAGGTTCAGCGCCGAGGACAGCCGCGAGTGGTACAGGTACGGGTGGCCGCTGGCCATCGCGTCCTGATAGCGGCCGAAGTCGGGCAGGCGGTGCTCGACGAAGTCGCGAAGCGCGGCACGCGCCTGCTCCCGGGTTACCGGGTAGTCGAAGCCGTCGACGTCGCCGGGGTGCCCGGGGAAGCGCGCCGCGACCAGGTCCATCACCTCGCGGGTGAGCGCGTCGGGGCGGAACGCGCGCGGCGCCTTGATGCGGCCCGGACCGCCGGCGCCGAAGCGCTCGCGATTGTCCTCGTCGTAGTTCCAGCGCCCGGTGACCGGGCCGTCGCCGTCCATCAGGATGCCCGTGCTGCGGCGCATGTGTCGGTAGAAGTGCTCCATCGTGAGCGTCTTGCGCCCCTGCGCATGCGCGCGGAACGCGTCCGCGGAGCACAGGAAGTGCGGGTCGTCGAGCACGTCCAGGTCCAGCGCCTCGGCGCGCGCCGCCGCGCGCAGCGTCTGCAGCACGCGGTGATCGCCGGGCTGCACGGCCACCAGCCGCGCGGGGCGCAGCGCCCGTATCCAGCGCGGGATCTCGTCGCGAAAGCGCTCGCGGGTGTCCCGCTCGTCGAGGGCCGCGTAGTGCACCGTGACGCCGCGCTCGCGCAGCGCGTCGCGGAAGTGGCGCATCGCGGCGAAGAACAGCACCAGGCGCAGCTTGTGCTGCCGCACGCGGGTGGCCTCGTCGGCCACCTCCATCATCAGCACCGCGTCGCGCGCCGGGTCCAGCGCGGCGATCGCCGGGGAGGTCAGGTCGAGCTGGTCACCGAAGACCACCACGAGGTCGCGTACGGCCATGCCGGCGTCATCCGCTGGAAGGGAGCACGCACGCTACCCGCAGCCGGGCGGCGCGGCGCGCCGGGATGGGGAGGGTCTTATCGCCCGGCCCCCTCCCCCCGCGACGGGGGGGAGGGGGAGGCGCTTCACCGGAGGAGAGGGGGGGGGGTGAAGCCGGGACGCGCAGCGCCGCCCTCGCGGCGGCGCTGCGCTTGACGGGTCAGCCGCTCGCGCTGCGGCGCGTGGCGGGCGTCTCGGCGCTGCGCCCGGCCAGCTCGAGCAGGGCCGCACGGTCGAGGATCTGCACGTGGCTGCGGTACACCGCGATGGTGCCGGCGCGGTGCATGCGGGTGAGCAGACGGCTCACCGTCTCCACCGCCAGCGCGAGGTAGCTCGCGATCTCGCCGCGCGACATCGGCAGCGCGATGTCGGTGTCGTCCAGGTCCGCGGCGCCGCGGCGCTCGGAGAGGTCGAGCAGGAAGGCGGCGAGGCGCTGCGACGCGTTGTCGCGCGCGAGGGACAGGTGCATGTTCTCCTTGGAGAACAGCCGACGGCTCATCACGGACATCATGACCCGGGCCGCCCGCGAGGACGCGTTCAGGCGCTCGCGCAGGGTGCTGTAGGGGATCACGCACACCGACGCGGTATCCAGCGCCACCGCCTCGCTGCGCTGGCGGGCGCCGTCCATCGCGTCCAGGCCCACCCACTCGCCGGGTCCGAAGAAGCCCGTGACCTGCTCGTTGCCGTCGCTGCCGGTCAGGCTGGTCTTGACGACGCCGGTGCGCACCCGGTAGACGGCGTCGACACGGTCGCCGTTGCGGTACAGCCGGTCCCCGTCGTGCAGCACCCGGATGCGGCTCTGCATCACCCCGTCGCTGGTCGCGCCGCCGTCGTCGAGCAGCGGACAGTCGCCGGCGTAGCGGCACTCGCGGCAGCGGGTGGGGTGGCTGTTCAGGTTGACGACGTCGGCCATGGCATATCCTCCGCAACGTGGGTCCGGGTGTTTCCGGTTGTTGCGTACAGATATACGCCGCGCCCCGGCGGGTTCATATAAGGGGAACCCCGTACCTGGGCGCAGGCCCGGCCGTGGAGGCCCCCGGGGCGCCTGCCGGGCGCCCGGGTCAGTGCGCGGCGAGCGCCTCGCGCACCAGGTCGAGCAGCTCCCCGTCGTTGAACGGCTTGCCCAGCACCCCCCGGGCGCCGAGGGCGCGGGCGAGCCGGGCATCGGGCTGATCGTCGTGCGCGGTCACCACGATCACCGGCAGGCGGTCGCCGCGGCGCCGCAGCTCGCGCTGCAGGTCGAGCCCGCTGCGCCCCGGCATCCGCAGGTCGACGATCAGGCACTGCTCGCCGCCCGGCGTGTAGCGCGCCAGGAAGTCGTCCACGTGCTCGCACGGGACGGCCTCCCAGCCGCCGGTGCGCACCAGCAGGCTGACCGCCGCGCGCACCGCGCTGTCGTCGTCGACCACGTACACCCGGGCCTGTCCGTCGAATGGGGGCTGGAGGTCGTCGGCCTGTTTCAACGCGGCAAATCCCATCACGTGCGCTTTTCTGCTCCGGTGACGGGCCGAAGTAGAGCCCATGCCCGCGAGGCGGAACTTGACGTGGATCAGGCACCGCAACGTGCCCCGGGGCGCCGCGTGCTCGCCGGGCGCGGCGCGGGCGCCGCGCGCCGTCAGCCCGGGGCGCCGCCCAGCAGGCGCACCAGGTCCGCGACCGCGCGCACCTCCAGCTTCTTCATCCCGCGGCCGCGGTGCAGCTCCACGGTGCGCTCGCTGATGTCGAGGTCCAGCGCCACGACCTTGTTGCTCTGCCCGGAGGCCACCCGCTCGAGCACCTCGCGCTCGCGCGGCGTGAGGCGCGCGAGCAGCGACTCGCGCCGCGCCCGGCGCCGGTGCGCCGCGTGACGCTCGGCGTCCAGGGCCAGCGCGCGCGCGACCTGATCGAGCAGCAGCCGCGGGTCGAAGGGCTTCTCGATGAAGTCGAACGCGCCGGCCTTCAGCGACTGCACCGCGGCGGGCACGTCCGCCTGGCCCGTGAGCATGATCACCGGCAGCCGGATGCCGCGCTCCTCCAGCGCGCTCTGCAGCTCGAGCCCGCTCAGGCCCGGCATGTGGATGTCGCTGATCAGGCAGCCCCGGCTGTTCTCGTCGCACCAGGCGAGGAACGCGTCCGCGCTGTCGAAATCCACCACGGCGAGTCCCTCGGTCTCGATCAGCAGCCGGAGGGAGTCGCGCACCACCGCGTCGTCGTCGACGATGTACACCGTTCCGCCGCCGCTCATGCGTCGTCCGTCTGCCTCTTCGCCGCACGCGGCAGCATGAGGTGGAACGCGGCGCCTCCCTCCGCGCGGCTCTCCGCCCACAGCCGCCCGCCGTGGGCCTCGGCGAGGGCGCGGCAGATGGACAGCCCCACGCCCATGCCCTGCGCCTTGGTGGTGTAGAAGTGCTCGAACACCTTCTCGAGCTCGCCCGCGCCGAGGCCCGGGCCGCTGTCGCCCACCGTCAGGTGCACCTGGCGCTCGTTGCACGAGGTCTCGACGTGCAGGGTGCGCGCGGTCTCGGGCACCTCGCGCATCGCGTCCAGCGCGTTGAGCACCAGGTTCATCACGACCTGCTCCACCTGCACCGGGTCCGCGTCGACCTCGGGCAGCGCGTCGTCGAGGCGCGCGTCCAGCTCCACCTTGTTGAAGCTCATCTGCCGGGACATCAGCGAGAGCACGCTGTGCACCGCGCCGTTCACGTCGACGGGCTCGCTGATAGCGTCGCGCTTGCGGGCCATCTCCCGGATGCGCCCGATGATCGCGCTGGCGCGCTCGCCCTGGGTGGCGATCTGCTTCAGCGTGTCGCGCAGCAGCTCCGGCTTCGCGTTGCCCGCGTCCAGCAGGCGCTGGCACGCGTGGGCGAAGCTCACGATCGCGGTCAGCGGCTGGTTCACCTCGTGAGCGATGGTGGAGGTCGTGAGCCCGAGGTCCGCCATGCGTCCGGCGTGCGCCAGCGTGTCGAGGCGCTCCTGGGCCGCTCGCTCCGCCGCGCGCCGGTCGCTGATGTCGCGGATGAGGCCGGTGAACATGCGTTCCCCGGCCGCCTCGAACTCGGTCACCGCGAGGTCGACCGGGAAGACGCTGCCGTCCTTGCGCCGCGCCTCGACCTCGCGGCCGATCCCGATGATCCGGCGCTTGCCGGTCATCAGGTAGCGCTGCAGGTAGCCGTCGTGGGCCGCGGCGTGCTCGTGTGTCATCAGCATGCTGACGTTGCTGCCCAGCATCTCCGCCGCGTCGTAGCCGAACATCAGCGTCGTCGCCGGGTTCACCGACTCGATCACGCCGTGGCAGTCGATGGTGATGATCGCGTCGACCGCGGCGTCGAGCAGGGCACGGAGCCGCGCGTCGGCGTCATCGCCGCGCGGGGAGAGGCGCTTGAGGCGGTCGCTGGTGATGGTCGGCACGTCAGCCCCGGGCTGGTGCGACGCCGGGGGGGAGTCCCGGCGCCTCCGCCCGCGATTGTATCCGGCGCCGCGGGCCCGTGTCCCCGGGGCGGCCGGGCGGCGCCCGCGGGCCTCAGCCCGCGACCTCCCAGGTGTCGCCGGACGCGAACAGCTTGTCGAGGCCCGCGCCGGGGGCGCCGGCGCGGGCCTGCTCCATCTGCTCGGCGGTCGCGACCTCGAACGCGGGGCGCTCCACGGCGCGCAGCACGCCGAAGGGCTCGGGCAGCTCGGGGTGGCGCATCCGCGCCAGCGCGAAGGCGAGCCCCGGATCGCGCGCGCGCTCGTCATGCACCAGCAGGTCGGCCTCGGTCACGCCGTCGCCGAGGCGCACCACCTCCGGCGTGAATCCGCGCAGCCGGATTCCGCGGTCGCGCCCGGCCCCGAACACCATGGGCCGGCCGTGCTCGAGCTCCAGCACGTGGTCGTCCTTCACCTTCTTGTCGGTCGCCCATTCGAAGGCGCCGTCGTTGTAGATGTTGCAGTTCTGGTAGATCTCGACGAACGAGGTGCCGCGGTGGGCGGCGGCGCGCTTGAGTGTCTCCGCGAGGTGCTTCGGCCACACGTCCACCGAGCGCGCGACGAAGGTCGCGTCGGCGCCGAGCGCCAGGGCCAGCGGGTTCAGCGGCGCGTCCACGCTGCCGAGCGGCGTCGAGCGGCTGATCTGCCCGGTCGGCGAGGTCGGCGAGTACTGGCCCTTGGTCAGCCCGTAGATCTGGTTGTTGAACAGCAGGATGTTGATGTCCAGGTTGCGCCTGAGCGCGTGCACCAGGTGGTTGCCGCCGATGCTCAGGCCGTCGCCGTCGCCGGTGATCACCCACACGCTCAGCTCGGGACGGGTGAGCTTGAGCCCGGTGGCCACCGCCGGCGCACGGCCGTGGATGCTGTGCACCCCATAGGTGTCCAGGTAGTACGGGAAGCGGCTGGAGCAGCCGATGCCGGACACGAACACGATCTGCTCCGGCGCCAGACCCAGCGTCGGCAGCACCTTCTTCATCTGCGCGAGGATGGAGTAGTCCCCGCAGCCGGGGCACCAGCGGATCTCCTGGTCGCTCTCGAAGTCCTTCGCGGTGAACGCGACGGCGTGGCTCATCGCGGGGTCTCCTCGTCGGCGAGCTCGAAGATGCGCGACAGGATCTCGTCGGCGCCGAACGGCCGGCCCTGGACCTTGTTCAGCCCGATGGCGTCCACCAGGTACCTCGCGCGCAGCAGCATGCGCAGCTGCCCGCTGTTGAGCTCCGGCACCAGCACGCGGTCGAAGTGCTCGAGAATGCGCCCGAGGTTCGGTGGCAGCGGGTTGAGCCAGCGCAGGTGGCAGTGCGACACGGCGACGCCGGCGTCGCGGGCGCGGTGCACGCCCTCGGCGGCGGCGCCGTAGGTGCCGCCCCAGGACACCACCAGCAGCGGGCCCTCGGGTGCCCCGTCCACCGCCTGCTCCGGGATCAGACGCCCGGCGTTGGCCACCTTGCGCGCGCGCACGGCCGTCATGTGCTCGTGGTTCTGGGGGTCGTAGCTCACGTTTCCGGAGCCGTCCTGCTTCTCGAGGCCGCCCACCCGGTGCGCGAGGCCCGGGGTGCCGGGCAGCGCCCACGGCCTCGACAGCAGCTCGTCGCGCGCGTACGGCGCGAACGGGGTCTCGCCGTCCGCGTCGGGATGGTGCACCGGGATCGGCGTCAGCTCGTCGGGCTCGGGGATGCGCCACGGCTCCGCGCCGTTCGCGACGTACGCGTCCGACAGCACCACCACCGGCGTCATCAGCCGCACCGCGACGCGCCACGCCTCCTGCACCACCTCGAAGCAGTCCGCGGGGCTCGCCGCCGCGAGCACCGGAAGCGGCGCCTCGCCGCTGCGGCCGAACAGCACCTGCAGCAGGTCCGACTGCTCGACCTTGGTGGGCAGGCCGGTGCTCGGGCCGCCGCGCTGCACGTCCAGGATCAGCAGCGGCAGCTCCAGCATCACCGCGAGCCCCATCGCCTCGCCCTTGAGCGCGATGCCGGGGCCCGCGGACGCGGTCACGCCCATCGCGCCGCCGTAGGCCGCGCCGATCGCGGAGGTGACGGCCGCGATCTCGTCCTCGGCCTGGAAGGTCTGTACTCCGTACGCCTTGTGCCGCGACAGCTCGTGCAGGATGTCGCTGGCCGGCGTGATCGGGTAGGAGCCGTAGAACAGGGGCTTGCCCGAGCGCTGCGCCGCGCTGATCAGGCCGTAGGCCAGCGCCTGGTTGCCGGTCAGGTTGCGGTAGCGTCCCGGTGCGAGGCGCGCCGGAGGTACCTGGTAGCAGCGCTCCAGCACCTCGGCGGTCTCGCCGAAGTTCCAGCCCGCCTTCAGCGCCAGCGCGTCGGCGCGCGCGACCGCCGGGTCGGCGCCGAAGCGGCGCTCGATGTAGCGCAGCGTCGGCTCCAGGCTGCGCCCGTAGATCCAGTACACCAGGCCCATCGCGAAGAAGTTGCGGCAGCGCTCGGAGAGCTTCTTGCCGAGGCCGGACTCCTCCACCGCCTCGCGGGTGAGGCTGGTGATCGGGGCCTTCACGAGCTGATAGGCCTCGAGCGCGTCGTCGTCCAGGGGATTGTCGGCGTAGCGCGCGAGCTTGAGGCCCTTCGCGTCGAACGCGTCCACGTCGACGATCAGGGTGCCGCCCGGCCTCAGCTCGCGAAGGCTCTGCTTGAGCGCGGCTGGATTCATCGCGACCAGGGCGTCCACCTGGTCGCCGGGGGTCAGGATGTCGCGGGCCGCGAAGTGCACCTGGAAGCCGCTCACGCCGGCCAGGGTGCCCTTCGGCGCCCGGATCTCCGCCGGGAAGTCCGGGAAGGTCGCGACGTCGTTGCCCGCCAGCGCGGAGGTGTTGGTGAGCTGCGTGCCGGCGAGCTGCATGCCGTCGCCGGAGTCGCCGGCGAAGCGCACGGTGACCGACTCGAGGCGCTCGCGCTCCCGGGGGCCCGCAGAAGGTGCCGTGGCCGCGGTCGCGATGGCCATCGTGTCTCCTGGAAGGTGTCCGTCGAACAACGCGAAGCGGCCTCCTGGGCCGCTTCGGCTGCCCATTCTAAACACGGCCCGCCGCGCCGGGGCCGTTGATCCAGGTCAAACGGTGTGCGGCACGGGCCCGCTATCCTCCGCGCGTCCCGGCGTGGGCCGGATCGGGCGGCGATACGAAAAGGGGAGACGTGAGATGCGTTTGAGCAGCTGGAAGGCCGGGGCGCTGGCCGTGGTGGCGTCGATGGCGTGGACGGCACCGGCGGGAGCCATCGAGCAGGGCGACTGGCTGGTGCGCGGGCGCGTGCTGGCGGTGGTGCCGCAGGACGACAGCGGCGTCGTGTTTGTGGGCGGCGCGCCGCTCGCGGGCAGCAGCGTGTCGGTCGACACGGGCTACACCCTGGACATCGACTTCACGTACATGTTCACCGACAACATCGGGGCCGAGCTGCTGCTGGACCTCACGTCGGAGCACGACGTCGACTCCGAGGGGAGCCTCGCCGCCGTGGCGCCGGGCACCCTGATCCAGGCCCGCGTGCTGCCGCCGTCGCTGTTGCTGCAGTACCACTTCAACCCCGCCGGGCGCTTCAAGCCCTACCTGGGGGCGGGCATCAACTACTCGCGCTTCGTCAACGTCAAGCCCACCGGCCGGGGGCGCGCGGCGCTGGGCCTGTCCAACGTGGACCTCGACGACTCCTTCGGGCTCGCGCTGCAGGTCGGCGCCGACTACCGCATCGATGACCGCTGGTACCTGAATGCGGACCTCAAGTACATCGACATCTCGACCACTGCGACCGCGAACTCGCTGCTGGGCCCGGTGCGCGTGGACGTGGACGTGGATCCGCTGATCTTCGGCGTGGGCATCGGCTACCGCTTCTGACCCCGCACCGTTCGAGGTGCGCGGACCCGCGGGTCCGCGCACCTGAAAGCATCGTGCCGACGCGCTATCCTGCGCGTGGGCCGCTGGGCCGGCGCGTCACCGCGCCGCGGTGACCGGAGGAGGGTTTCCCATGCCGATCTTCAAGGTGATCCAGCTGCTGTTCAGCCCGCGCGGGGGCTGGCAGGCCATCAAGCAGGCCGATTTCAGCGTGCCGCAGGCCTTCCTCGGCCACACGGTGCTGTTCGCGCTCATTCCTCCCGTGTGCGGCTACATCGGCACCACCCGCACCGGGTGGAGCCTGGGGCTGGACCGGCCGGTGCGCCTGACCACCGAGAGCGCGCTGCAGATCTCCGTCCTGTACTACGGCGCGCTGCTCGTGGCCACGCTGTCGGTGGCCTGGGCCGTGCACTGGATGGCGCGCACCTACGGCGCGAAGGCGTCCTTCGCGTCCGGGCTGGTGCTCGCGACCATGACCGCGACGCCGCTGTTCCTGGTGGGCTTCGCGCAGCTGATGCCCGAGATGTGGCTGAACCTCGTGCTCGGGCTGCCGGCGCTCGCGTGGACCATCGCGCTGTTCTACAGCGGGGTGCCGGTGATGCTGGACATCCCGGAGGAGCGGGGCTTTCTCCTGGCGTCGGCGGTGCTGGCCTTCGGGCTGGTGGCGCTGGTCGCCATGATGGTGGTCACGGTGCTGCTGTGGGGCGCGGGCCTCGCGCCCACCTTCACCGGCTGACGAACCGCGACACGGCGTGACGTAGAGCACAGCAGGAGGCATCCAGACGTGAGTGCGACCGCGACGACCGCCACGGCCACGGCCACGGCAGGCGAGACCTACAACTACAAGGTGATCCGGCAGTTCGCCGTGATGACCATGGTGTGGGGCGTGGTGGGCATGCTGGTGGGCGTGATCATCGCCGCGCAGCTCGCCTGGCCGGCGCTCAACTTCGACATCCCGTGGCTCACGTACAGCCGGCTGCGTCCGCTGCACACGAACGCGGTGATCTTCGCGTTCGGCGGCTGCGCGCTGTTCGCGACGTCCTACTACTGCGTGCAGCGCACGTGTCACGTGCGCCTGATCAGCGACAAGCTGGCCGCATTCACGTTCTGGGGCTGGCAGGCGGTGATCGTGCTCGCCGCGGTGACCCTGCCGCTCGGCATCACGACGTCGAAGGAGTACGCCGAGCTCGAGTGGCCCATCGACATCCTGATCACGCTGGTGTGGGTGGCCTACGCGGTCGTATTCCTCGGGACCATCGTGAAGCGCCGCGTGAAGCACATCTACGTCGCGAACTGGTTCTACGCCGCGTTCATCGTCACCGTCGCGATACTGCACGTCGTGAACAGCGCCGCGATCCCGGTGAGCTTCTGGAAGTCCTACTCGGCGTACGCCGGCGTGCAGGACGCGATGATCCAGTGGTGGTACGGGCACAACGCGGTGGGCTTCTTCCTCACCGCCGGCTTCCTCGGGATGATGTACTACTTCGTGCCCAAGCAGGCCGGGCGCCCGGTGTACTCGTATCGCCTGTCCATCGTGCACTTCTGGGCGCTGGCCTTCACCTACATCTGGGCCGGACCGCATCACCTGCACTACACGGCGCTGCCGGACTGGGCGCAGTCGCTCGGGATGGTGATGTCGCTGATCCTGCTCGCGCCCTCCTGGGGCGGCATGATCAACGGCATCATGACCCTCTCGGGCGCGTGGGAGAAGCTCCGCACCGACCCGGTGCTGCGCTTCCTGATCGTGTCCATCTCGTTCTACGGCATGTCCACCTTCGAAGGGCCGATGATGTCCATCAAGACGGTGAACGCGCTGTCGCACTACACCGACTGGACGATCGGCCACGTGCACTCGGGGGCGCTCGGATGGGTCGCGCTCGTGTCGCTGGGCACGATGTACTACCTGATCCCGCGGCTGTTCGGGCGCGAGCTGTACAGCCTGAAGCTGGTCGAGGTGCACTTCTGGGTGTCCACCGTCGGCATCGTGCTCTACATCACCGCGATGTGGGTGGCCGGCATCATGCAGGGACTGATGTGGCGCGCGGTGAACACGGACGGCACGCTGACCTACAGCTTCGTCGAGTCGGTGCAGGCGATGCACCCGTTCTACGTGATCCGCTTCCTGGGCGGGGCGCTGTTCCTGGCCGGCACGCTGGTGATGTGCTGGAACCTGTGGCGCACGGTGGCCGGGGCGCGCACGGTCGAGGCGCCGATCCCGGCGCCGGCGCACTGAGCGGAGGCGGCAGCAATGGCATTCGGACACGACAAGATCGAGACGAACATCGGGCTGATGCTGGTGCTCATCGTGCTCACGGTGAGCGTCGGCGGCATCGCGACCATCGTGCCGCTGTTCTTCCAGCCGAACCTGCTGAACCCGGTCGCGGGTCTCGAGCCCTACGGGCCGCTCGAGCTCGCCGGGCGCGACCTGTACATCCGTGAAGGCTGCAACACCTGCCACTCGCAGATGATCCGGCCCTTCCGCGCGGAGACCGAGCGCTACGGTCACTACTCCACCGCCGGCGAGTTCGTCTACGACCGCCCGTTCCTGTGGGGGTCGAAGCGCACCGGTCCGGATCTGCACCGGGTGGGCGGGCGCTACAGCGACGAGTGGCACCGCGTGCACCTCATCAACCCCCGCGACGTGGTGCCCGAATCGATCATGCCGGGCTACCCGTGGCTCGCGGAGAACGAGGCGGACGCGGCGGGCATCCAGGACAGGATGCGCGCGCTGCGCACGCTGGGCCACCCGTACACCGACGAGCAGATCGCGGGGGCGCCGAAGGCGCTGGAGGGGCGCACCGAGATGGACGCGATGATCGCGTACCTGCAGTCGCTGGGCACCGCGGTGAAGACGCGGCGGTGACCGGGAATGTTCGCGAGCATCCACGCCTGGTGGACGGTGCTGCTGCTGGTGATCTTCATCGGCATCGTGGTGTGGGCGTGGAGCGGCAAGCGCAAGAAGGATTTCGACGAGGCGGCGCGGCTCGCCGTTGACGACGACGACGACCTGACGCAGCCGCGGCGGCGCAAGGACGGAGACAGCGATGGGTAACTTCACGAGCGGTTTCTGGAACATCTTCCTGGTGGTCGTCGTGCTGGGCAGCATCGCGCTGCTCGCGCTGTTCGTGCGCCTGCAGTCGAAGGGCAAGGGCACCACCACCGAGACCACCGGTCACACCTGGGACGAGGACCTGCAGGAGCTGAACAACCCCCTGCCCGTATGGTGGCGGAACCTGTTCTACATCACGCTCGCGTTCGGCGCCGTGTACCTGCTGCTCTACCCGGGACTCGGCAACAACCGCATGTTCCTGGGCTGGACGCAGATCACGCAGTACGAGGAGCAGATGAAGGAGGCCGAGGAGAAGTACGGCCCGCTGTTCGAGCAGTACCTGGAGCAGCCCGTACCCGAACTCGCGAAGAACCCGGACGCGCTCGCGATGGGCGAGCGCCTGTACGCGAGCTACTGCACCCAGTGCCACGGCTCGGACGCCGGCGGCGTGCGCGGCTACCCGAACCTGCGCGACGACGTCTGGCAGTGGGGCGGCGAGCCCGCGCGCATCGAGGAGTCGATCCTGAAGGGCCGCCAGGCCGTGATGCCGGCCTGGGAGGCGGTGCTGAAGGACGACGGGATCGCCGCGATGACGCAGCACGTGCTGCGTCTCGCCGGGCGCGAGCACGATGCCGCGGCCGCGGAGAAGGGCGCGGCGCAGTACAACCTGTGCGTGGGGTGCCACGGCCCCGAGGGCAAGGGCAATCCCGCGCTGGGCGCGCCGAACCTCACCGACGACGTGTGGCTGTACGGCGGCTCCCCGCGGGCCATCGAGACCAGCCTGCGCCAGGGCCGCAACGGCGTGATGCCGGCGCACGAGGAGTTCCTGGGGCCCGCCAAGGTGCATCTGCTCACGGCCTACGTCTACAGCCTGTCGCGGCAGTAGCGCGGCCGTGGAGCACGCCGCGCCCCCGCCGTCGCCGGTCGCCGGCCTGCCGCTGGTGCAGCGGGTGTCGGCGGTGCTGTGGCCGTCGTTCCTGTTCGCGGGTGCGGCGACGGTGGTCTTCTTCGCGCTGATCGATCCGGTGTCGATGATGGACTGCGAGGGCGCGCCGCCGCTGTCGCGCACCACCGCGTACAGCCTGGGCTTCTTCCTGTTCTGGCTGCTCACCTGCGGCGCGTCGGCGGCGACGCTGTACTTCCTGAGCTCGAAGGTGCCGCCGCCGAAGCGTATAGACGAGGTCGTCGAAGACGACTGAACCCGCCACGATGGGTACGGTGCACCGGATGAGCGACGCGACGCGCAAGGACATTCCGGTAGAGCCCGCCGACCCCGTGGTCGCCGAGCTCTACCAGAAGCGCCAGAAGGTCTACCCGCGTGAGATCAGCGGGCGCTTCGCGCGCCTGCGCGCGCTTGCCGTGTGGGTGCTGCTGGGGCTGTTCTACGTCGTGCCGTGGGTGCGCTGGGACGACCGCCAGATGGTGCTGTTCGACCTGCCGGCGCGCAAGTTCCACATCCTGTGGTTCACCTTCTTCCCGCAGGACTTCCTGTACCTCACGTTCTTCCTGATCATCTGCGCGCTGAGCCTGTTCTTCTTCACCGCGCTGGCCGGGCGCCTGTGGTGCGGCTACGCGTGCCCGCAGACCGTGTGGACCGAGGTGTTCCTGTGGATCGAGCGCAAGGTCGAAGGCGACCGCGCGAAGCGCCAGAAGCTGGACCGCTCGCCGCTCGGCGCGCGCAAGATCGCGCTCAAGGGCACCAAGCACGCGATCTGGATCGCGTTTGCGCTGTGGACGGGCTTCACCTTCGTGGGGTTCTTCACGCCCATCTACGATCTGGGTGAGCGGCTGCTCGCGTTCACGCTCGGGCCGTGGGAGACCTTCTGGGTGCTGTTCTACGGCTTCGCGACCTACGGCAACGCCGGCTGGATGCGCGAGCAGGTGTGCACCTACATGTGCCCCTACGCGCGCTTCCAGAGCGCGATGTTCGACCGCGACACGCTGATCATCGCCTATGACAGGGAGCGCGGCGAGGCGCGCGGCTCGCGCAAGCGCGGCGAGGACTACCGCGCGAAGGGGCTCGGCGACTGCATCGACTGCACGATGTGCGTTCAGGTGTGTCCCACCGGTATCGACATCCGCGACGGGCTGCAGTACCAGTGCATCGGCTGCGCGGAGTGCATCGACGCCTGCGATCAGGTGATGGAGCGCATGGGCTACCCGAAGGGCCTGGTGCGGTACACGACCGAGAACGCGGTGGAGGGCAGGCCGACGCGCGTGCTGCGCACGCGCACCGTGGTCTACGCGTCGCTGCTGGCGCTGCTGTTCGCGGGCCTGGTCGCGTCGGTGCTGCTGCGTACGCCGGTGGCGCTGGACGTGCTGCGCGATCGCAACGCGCTGTATCGTGAGACCTCGGACGGGCTGGTCGAGAACGTGTACACGCTGAAGCTGATCAACATGACCGAGGACGAGCACGCGTTCCGGCTGGAGGTCGCGGGTCTCACGGGCGCACGGCTGATCCTCGACCGCAGCGAGGTCGTGGTGCCCGCGGGCGAGGTGCTGTCGATCCCGGCGCGGGTGCGGGTGGACCCGTACGACCTGCCGCACGCGAGCAGTCCGGTCACGTTCCTGCTGCACGCGCGCGACGATCCCGAGCTGCGGGTGACCGAGGAGGCCCGCTTCATCGGCCCGGTGGCGGTACCGTGACGGGCGCCCCGGTCGCGCTGGGCCGGCGGCGCTGGCACCAGGAGCCGCTGGTGTGGCTGCTGGTCGCGATCCCGCTGTCGTCGGTGGTGATGGGCGGCGTGCTGCTGTGGCTGTCCATCGCGAGCTACGACGGGCTGGTCGCGGACGACTACTACAAGCGCGGGCTGGAGATCGACCGCGTGCTCGCGCGCGACGATGCGGCGCGCCGGCTCGGGCTCGAGGCCGCGCTGCGCATCGGGGCCGGCGGCACGCGCCTTCGCCTGGACGCGACGGCGCAGGGGTTCCGCTCGCCGGCGGCCCTGGACGTGGACCTGTCCTACGCGACGCGGGCCGGGATGGACCGGCGGGTGCGCCTGATGCGCCTCGCGCCCGGCGACTATGCGGGCCCCGTGGTGGATCTGCCGGCCGGGCGCTGGTACGTGCAGGCCGCCACCGGCGAGTGGCGCATCACCGGCACGCTGGAGGTGCCCGGCTCGGGGCGCGTGTCCCTGGTCCCGACGGCCGCGGCGCGGTGATCGACGACGGCCAGGGCGCCGGGCCGGCTGCCGCGTTCGCGCTGGGACTGCTGGGCTCGGGCCACTGCGTGGCCATGTGCGGCGGAATCGCGACCGCGCTGGAGGCGGCCGCGGCGCCGGAGGTGCCGCGCGGCGCGCTGCGCGCCGGCTACCAGGCGGGGCGCCTCAGCGGCTACGCGGCCGCCGGCGCGCTCGCCGGCGGCGTGGGCGCGGGCCTGTTCGCCGTCGCCGAGGGGCAGGCCGCGCTCGCGGTGTCGCGGATGTTCGCCGCGGCGATGCTGCTGCTGCTCGGGCTCTACCTGAGCGGCGCGTGGCGCGGACCGCTGGCGGCGCTCGAGCGTGCGGGCCTGCGGCTGTGGCAGGCGGTCGCGCCGCTTCGCCGCCGGCTGCTGCCGGTGCGCGGCCCGGGCGGCGCCTGGCGCATGGGGCTGCTGTGGGGCTTCCTGCCGTGCGGCCTGGTCTACTCCGCGCTGGCCCTCGCGCTGGCCGCCGGCAGCGCCGGCGGCGGGGCGCTCACGATGCTCGCGTTCGGCGCCGGGACGCTGCCGGCGGTGCTCCTGGTCTCGGGTGCCGCCGGGCGTGCGGTGCGCGCGAGCCGCGGCAACCTGTTCCGGCGCGCGGCCGGGGTCGCGATGATCGTGGCCGGCGTGGTCATGGGGCTGGGCGCCTCGCACCACTGAGCCCCCGGCGCGCGCAGGGGTGCCGGCCGGACTGGAGAGGGACCTGGAAGCGGACTACGTCATCGTCGGCGCCGGCTCGGCCGGTGCGGCGCTCGCCGCGCGGCTCAGCGAGGACGGCCGCCACTCGGTGCTGGTACTGGAGCACGGCGGCAGCGACGCGAGCCCGCTGATCCAGATGCCGGGCGCGCTCAGCTATCCGATGAACATGGCGCGCTACGACTGGGGGTACGTCACCGAGCCCGAGCCGCACCTGAACGGGCGGCGCCTCGCGTGTCCCCGCGGCAAGGTGATCGGCGGCTCGTCGTCGATCAACGGCATGGTCTACGTGCGCGGCCACGCGCACGACTACGATCACTGGGCCGAGAGCGGTGCGGCGGGCTGGGCCTTCGCCGACGTGCTGCCGTACTTCAAGCGCATGGAGTGCTGGCACGACGGCGGCCACGGCGGCGATCCACGCTGGCGGGGTCGCGACGGCCCGCTACACGTGAGCCGCGGGCGGCGCGACAACCCGCTGTTCGCAGCCTTCGTCGAGGCCGGAGTGCAGGCCGGCTTCCCGCGCACCGACGACTACAACGGCCGCCAGCAGGAAGGCTTCGGGCCGATGGAGCAGACGGTGTGGCGCGGCCGGCGCTGGTCCACCGCCAGCGCGTACCTGAAGCCTGCGCTCGCGCGGCGCAATCTCGGGCTGCACCGCTGCCTCGCGCGCCGCGTGCTCGTCGAGGCCGGCCGCGCGGTCGGCGTGGAGATCGCGCGCGGCGGGCGCATCGACGTCGTGCGCGCGCGCCGCGAGGTGATCCTGTGCGCGTCGGCGATCAACTCGCCGAAGCTGCTGATGCTCTCCGGCATCGGGCCGGCCGCGCACCTCGCGGAGCACGGCATCGCCGTCGTCGCCGACCGTCCCGGCGTCGGCGGCAACCTGCAGGACCACCTCGAGCTCTACATCCAGCAGGCGTGCACGCAGCCGATCACGCTCTACCGGCACTGGAGCCTTCCCGGCAAGGCCCTGGCGGCGGCGCGCTGGCTGCTGTCGCGCTCCGGCCCGGGCGCGTCGAACCAGTTCGAGAGCGCCGCGTTCGTGCGCTCGCGCGCGGGCGTCGCGTACCCGGACATCCAGTTCCACTTCCTGCCGATCGCCGTGCGCTACGACGGCAGGGCGGCGGCCGAGGGGCACGGCTTCCAGGCCCACGTCGGCCCGATGCGCTCGGCGTCCAGGGGCGCGGTGCGTCTGCGCTCGGCGGACCCGGACGCGGCGCCGGCGATCCGTTTCAACTACATGTCGACGCCCGCGGACTGGCGCGACTTCCGGCACTGCATCCGGCTCGCGCGCGAGATCTTCGCGCAGCCCGCGTTCGACCCTTACCGCGGCCGCGAGATCCTGCCCGGGGACGGCGTGCGCAGCGACGACGAGCTCGACGCCCACGTGCGCGAGCACGCGGAGAGCGCTTATCACCCGTGCGGCACCTGCCGCATGGGCCGCGCCGATCAGCCTGCGAGCGTGGTCGACCCCGAGTGCCGGGTCATCGGCGTCGAGCGCCTGCGCGTCGTCGACAGCTCGATCTTCCCGCGCATCACGAACGGCAACCTGAACGCGCCGTCGATCATGGTCGGCGAGAAGGCCGCGGACCACATCCTGGGCCGCCCGCGCCTGCCCGCCGACAATGCCGAGCCGTGGGTGAATCCGGCCTGGCGATCCTCGGACCGCTGACGGGCGCCCGATTAGTGCGGACGCCGTGGGGCGCCCGCGGGCGCGTGCCCGGCTACTTGCGCTCTTCCTCGATGTGCTCGTAGAGGCGGCGGAAGTCGTCCTCGACGACGTCGCCGAACACCGGGTCCTTCTGCTGCTCGAGGATCCGGTTGACCTCCGAAAGGTCGTCGTCGTCGAGCGTGCGCTCGGCCAGCGGGAACAGGTGCTTCTCCTCCATCTCCATGTGGCGGCGCAGGTCGGCGACGTAGCGCCGCCCGGCGGCCAGGATCTCGGTGCGCAGCGTCATGCCGCCGTCGGCGATCATGCTCACCGTATCCAGCAACTTCTCGCTCTCGCGCGCGATCCGATCGTGCTGATCGGGCACCTCGGCGAGGTCCTTGCGGGCCTTCGTGGAGCGGTCGGCAAGGCGCGCGTACACCAGGTCCTCCATCGGGTGGTGGACCTTGTCGCTGTAACGCGTGAGGTACTCCATCACGTCCCGGAAGATCTCGAAGTTCGCGTTGCCCGCCGCCTCGACGACGTCGAGCTGGCGATCGAGGATGTCCAGCAGAGCCGCCATGTTGCGGTGATCCGCGTGCAGCCGGTCCATCACGCTCATGTTCATGCCTCCGGGTCGATTTCTCTTCAGTGTGATGCTAGGTCAGGTGGGAACGCGGGGGATGATCCGGATCAATGCCCCCGGTCGGTCGGGGGCGGCTCCCGGGGCGCGCCGGTGTCCCCGGAGGCGTCGTCCGCGGGCGGCGGCGGGCGGTCGTCGTCCATCAGAATCCGCCACGCCGGGCCCTCCATGTCCTCGAACTGCCCGGAGCGTACCGCCCACAGCAGCACGGCGGCGATCACTGCCAGCAGCAGCACCGACACGCCGACCAGGCCGAACACCACGTCCACGGCCGCGTCAGCCCCCGCGCCGCGCCGGTGCGCACAGGCGCAGGCTGTTGCCGACGACCAGCAGCGAGCTCGCCGACATCCCGACGGCGGCCATCCACGGCGCGACGAGCCCCGCCGCGGCGGCCGGCAGGGCCAGCAGATTGTAGGCCAGCGCCCATGCCAGGTTCTGGCGCACCGCGCGCTGCGTGCGCCGCGCGACGTCCAGCGCGTCGAGCAGCGCCGGCAGGCGCTCGCTGACGAGGATGAAGTCGGCGCTGGCCCGCGCAGCCTGCGCGCCGCCGCCCATCGCGATCGACACCGCCGCGCCGGCGAGCACCGGGGCGTCGTTCACGCCGTCGCCGATCATCGCCACGCAGCGCCCGGCGCTGGCCAGCGACTGCAGCCGGGCAAGCTTGTCCTCGGGGCGCAGCCCGCCGCGGCGGTCGCCGATGCCCAGCGCGTCCGCGACCCGGTCCACCGCGTCGCGGTGGTCGCCGGAGAGCAGCGACACGCCCAGGCCGCGCGCCTGCAGCGCGCGCACGAGCGCGCGCGCGCCCGGCCGGATCTCGTCGCCGAGCCGGAATCGGCACAGCGTGCCGTCCTCGCCGGCCAGCAGCACGAGCGTCGCGCCATCGCGCGCGG
>CBDUCN010000005.1:0-48478 GCA_965365655.1 uncultured Gammaproteobacteria bacterium
TCGCCGTACTTCATCAACAACCAGGACAGCATGTCGGCCGAGCTGGACGACCCGCTGATCCTGCTCCACGACAAGAAGATCTCGAACATCCGCGAGCTGCTGCCGGTGCTCGAGTCGGTCGCGAAGTCCGGCAAGCCGCTGCTGATCGTGTCCGAGGACGTCGAGGGCGAGGCGCTGGCCACCCTGGTGGTGAACACCATCCGCGGCATCGTGAAGGTGTGCGCGGTGAAGGCGCCGGGCTTCGGTGACCGCCGCAAGGCGATGCTGCAGGACATGGCCGTCCTCACCGGCGGCCAGGTCATCTCCGAGGAGGTCGGCCTGTCGCTGGAGAAGACCGGTCTCGAGCACCTGGGCCAGGCGAAGAAGGTGCAGGTGACGAAGGAGAACACCACCATCATCGACGGCGCCGGCAAGAAGAAGGACATCGAGGGCCGGGTGACGCAGATCCGCGCGCAGATCGAGGAGACCACCTCGGACTACGATCGCGAGAAGCTGCAGGAGCGCGTGGCGAAGCTGGCCGGCGGCGTGGCCGTCATCAAGGTCGGCGCCGCGACCGAGGTCGAGATGAAGGAGAAGAAGGCGCGCGTCGAGGATGCGCTGCACGCGACCCGTGCGGCCGTCGAGGAGGGCGTCGTGCCCGGCGGCGGCGTGGCCCTGGTGCGGGCCCTCGAGAACCTGAAGGATCTCAAGGGCGAGAACGAGGACCAGGATCACGGCATCACCATCGCGCGGCGCGCGATGGAGGAGCCGCTGCGCCAGATCGTGACCAACGCCGGCGGCGAGGCCAGCGTGGTGATCAACAAGGTCAAGGACGGCAAGGGCGCCTTCGGCTTCAACGCGGCCACCGACGAGTTCGGCGACCTCGTGAAGATGGGCATCCTGGACCCGACCAAGGTCGTGCGTTCCGCGCTGCAGAACGCGTCCTCCATCGCCGGTCTGCTGATCACCACCGAGTGCTCGGTGGCCGAGGCGCCGAAGAAGGAGGAGCACTCCCATGGCATGCCCCCGGGCGGCATGGGCGGCATGGAAGGCATGATGTAAGCCTTCGCGGCTTCCATCCCTCCACAAAGGCCCCGCCCCGTGCGGGGCCTTTTTTTTGGTGCGCGCCACCGGATTTGACCGGTATCAACGAGCCGCCGAAAGCCGCGTGCTATCAAGACCGGCGCGGCACACGGAACCGGCTGCCGCTGTCAACACACCGCCCCCGCGGCGCCATTCCGGGAGGACCATCCATGAGCAAGAGAATCCATGCCGCTGGCCGCATCGCGACCGGTGTTGCCGGCGTGTTGCTGGCAGCTTCGGCGTCGGCCCAGCGCTCGACCCCCGTGCGCGACGTCGAGAATCCGGCGCGCTCGCCGCTGGCCGCGACCGGGAGCGTCGACGTCCCGGTCGGGTTCACAGGCAGCTTCAACACGTCCCTGGTCACGCTAGACGCGGACCAGCGTTACGTCCTCGAGTTCGCGTCGGTGCGGTGCACGACACCGTCTGGCAACGCGCCGACCACGGTCTCGCTGGGCATCGTGGAGAACACCGCCGGAGGCGGCGTCATCACGCGGCCGTTCGAGATCCCGCTGCGCTTGCAGGGCACGACCCTGGGCGGCACCTCCACGTACGTGGGCGCGCTCGCGACGCGTCTGTACGCGGACTCCGGGCTCGGCGGGGTGGCGGTCAGGGGCAACGTCGCGCGCGAGGAGTCGACCGGCAGCACGCAGTGCAACTTCAACCTGAGCGGCCACACCGTCGACCTCTGAACCGCAGGCCGCAATCCTCCCGGTCCGGGTCGTCTGATCCGGACCTCAGGGGCCCACCATCGTGCGCGGCAGCCACAGCGCGAGGTCGGGGAGCGCGATCAGCACTCCGGTGAACAGCAGCATGAGGCCCACGTAGGGCACGGCGCCCCACACCACGTCGGTGAAGTCTCCGCCGTCGCGGCGCACGCCCTGCACCACGTACAGGTTCATGCCCACCGGCGGCGTGATCATGCCGAGCTCGCACATCAGCACGATGAACACCCCGAACCACACCGGGTCGACGCCGAGCTGGGTCACGATCGGCACGGCGATCGGGATCGTGAGCACCTGCATCGAGAGCACGTCCATGAACATCCCGAGCAGCAGGTAGAACACGACCAGCGCGAGCAGCAGGCCGGTGGCGCCCAGGCCGAAGGACGTGACCCACTCCGTCATCACCTGCGCCGCGCCGACCAGCGACAGCGTCACGTTGAGGATGAACGCGCCGAGGATGATGAGCAGCACCAGCCCCGTGGTCCGGGCGGTGTTCACGAAGCAGCGGTGCAGCATCGGCCAGTCGAGCCGCCGCGCGCGCGCGGCCAGCACCAGCGCGGCGACCACGCCGAGCGCGGCCGACTCGGTCGGCGTCGCGACCCCGAAGTAGATGCTGCCCATGACCACCGCGAAGATGACCGCCGGCGGGAACAGCGCCCCCAGTGCGCGCAGCTTCACGGGCAGCGGCGCCGGCTCGTCCAGGCGCACCGCGCTCGCGCCCAGGTTGCTCACCGCGATCCATGCCATGAACAGCAGCGTCAGCAGGATTCCCGGCACCACGCCGGCGATGAAGAGCTGGCCGATGGAGATGTTGGTGAGCGAGCCATAGACCAGCAGGTTCACGCTCGGCGGGATCAGGATGCCCAGCGTGCCGCCGGCGGCCAGCGAGCCGAGCGCCTGGCGCCTCGGGTAGCCGCGTTCTTCCAGCGCCGGCAGCGCCACGGTGCCGATGGTGGCGGCGGTGGCGACCGACGAGCCCGACGTCGCGGCGAACAGGCTGCAGCAGCCGATGTTGGTGTGCAGCAGCCCGCCCGGCAGGCGGCCCAGCCACAGCGACAGCGCGCCGTACATGCGATCCGCGATGCCGCTGCGCAGCAGGAGCTCGCCGAGCAGGATGAACAGCGGGATCGCGGTGAGGATGTTCTCGTTCTGCGTGCCCCACGCGACGGGGCCGACCGAGGCGAGCAGCGGCCAGCCGAAGGTGAGCAGGCCGCCCACGACGCCGGCCAGCACCATCACCGCCGCGATGGGCATGCTGAGCAGCATCAGCGCCAGCATGATCACGAACGCGATCCCGATCTCCAGAGCACCCATGGCGATTCCCTTGCTAGACAGGTGACCCGTGAATCGCCACGCCACGGCGACTGCGCTTCACGCGGCCTCTCGTTTCCACTCCCGCTCGCTGACCGTCCCTCGACCGGGCAACGGAACGGCCCCCGTCGCGCGTGCTGCCCGATTCGCGCACGCAGGTGACGGGCGGCGCGTCAGCGCGACTCGAGGTCCCCCAGCTCCTCCTCGAGCTCCTCGATCGCACCCTTCGGGTGGTAGTCCACGTTGAGCTCGTCGATGCGCCCGCGCGCGAGCAGTGCGCTCGCGCGCAGCGCGAGCCACACCGCCGCCAGCGCGAACACCACCAGCGCGGCGTACCACGCCGACTGCGGCCAGATGAGTGGCGTGGCCCAGGGGGTCGCGGCGGTGCTGCGGTAGGCGACGGTGTCCACCAGCACCTGCCAGCACACCACCACCAGCATCACCGCGAACGCCGCGACCAGCAGCGCCGACAGCCAGTTGAGCAGCGCCTGCGCGAGCGGCGGCAGCCGCGAGTGCACCAGGTCGATGCGGATGTGGGCACGCTCGACGAGCGCGACCGTGAACGCGAGCGACGATCCGACGGCCAGCGCGTAGCCGCCGAGCTCGTCGGTGCCCTGGAAGGAGAAGTTGAGCAGCTTGCGCGCGACGGTGTCGACGGTGACCAGGATCGCGAAGGCGATCATCATCAGCCCGAAGACGTTGCTCGAGACGGAGACGAAACGTCGCATGGTGGCGGTCCTCCGAACGGTGTTGCGCGAGCGCGAGGAGGCGGCGGGGGCGCGCCCGGCGCCCCCGCCGTCGCGTGCGGAGCTACTTCACGCCGACGCGCTGCCCGACGGTGCGCTTCCAGTCCGCGGAGCACGTGGGGTTCGACTTGTCGCAGATCTCGGCCCACGCGGGAAACGACACCTCGGCCACCGCGTTGCCCACGATCGCGAGATCCTCGGACGTCACCGGCACGTTCACCAGCGAGTACTTCTTCACCGTCTCGCACGGGTCCTGGCCGACGTTGCAGCGCACGGCGTCCTCGAACAGGTGCTCGGAGTACTGCCAGATCTCCTCGGTGAGGGCGTCGAACGCGGCGGTGAGCTTCGCCTGCTGTTCCGGTGTGAGCTTGTTCCAGGTATTCAGGTTGATGCCGTAGCCGTTGAGCGCCATCTGGAACGCGACCGGCAGCATGTGGCCGGTGACCTCCGGCCAGCCGGCGGAGTTGGCCGAGCTCGGGCCGGTGATCGCGCAGTCCACGACGCCGCGTGCGAGCGACTGGTGCACCTCGGGGAAGCCGATCGGCACCGGCGTGCCGCCCACCTTTGCGACGAAGTTGGCGAGGTTCTGGTCGTACACCCGCACCTTGTAGCCGGAGAGGTCGGAGAGCTTCTTGATCTCCGGCTTGCAGAACAGCACCTGCGGGCCGAACGGCCAGATGCCGAGCAGCTTGGTGTTGAACTGCTGCTGCAGTCGCTTGTCGACGATCGGCGCGAACTCCTTCATGGTCTTGCGCCCCGCCTCGTAGGTGGGGTTGAGGCCCACCAGGTCGAGGCCGAGGATGGTCGGCTCGTCGCGCGAGACCTGCGACATGCGCAGCGACACGATGTCGAACAGCCCCGCCTTCAGCACGCGCAGCTCCTCGGTGTCCTTGATGCCGGTCTGGTCCACCGGCTTGTAGTCGGCCTTCGCGTCGAGGCCGGTGCGCTCGGCGAAGTTCTCGAAGAAGGGCTGCTCCTTGTTCTTCTGGATGAGCCCGGTGGCGAGCGGCTGGCCGAGCACCTTGAACTCGAGCGTCTGCGCCGCAGCGGGCGCGCAGACGATGGCGGCGGCGAGCGTGGCCGCGGCGAGCGGGACGGTCTTCGTCATCGGTTCTTACCTCTGGTCGTTTCGTGTGGAAGTCCTGGTCCGGTCCACACTTCCCCCGTGCCCTCGGGACGCCGGCCGGCGCCCCGGCGGGCGAGGCGATCTGGCGTCGCCTGCGCCCATGGTCGATCCCGCCGGCTCAGCCGTCGGGCGTTTCGGCCCGCGGTGCGGGCTCGAGCACCGCACACACCGCCGCCCCGGTGCTCAGCACGTGCTCGCGAAGCAGCCGGCCGGCGAGCGCGCCGTCGCGCGCGGTGAGCGCCGCGAGCAGCGCGCGGTGCTCGTCCAGCGAGGCGTCCCAGCGCTCCTGCGTCGCGTTGGCCTGGAAGCGCGCGCGCCGGATCCGGGTCATCAGCCCGGCGTGCAGCTCGGCCAGCACGTCGTTGCGCGCGGCCGCGATGATCGCGTTGTGGATGCGCTGGTTGGCGCGGAAGTACTCCGCGCGCCGGTGTGCGGCGTGGTGGCGCTCCATGGTCTCCTGCAGCCGCGCGACGTCGGCGAGCTCGCGATCGGAGGCGCGCGCGGCGGCGAGCTCGGCCGCGGTGCGCTCGAGAGCGGCGGCGGCCTCGAACAGCGCGGCGACGCCGGTGGCGGTGATCGCGGTCACGCGCGCGCCGCGGTTGGGCAGCAGCTCGACCAGGCCGTCGGAGGCGAGCACCTTGAGCGCCTCGCGAACGGGCGTGCGCGACACGCCGAAGCGCGCACACAGCGCCTTCTCGTCCACCCGCTCGCCCGGCGCCAGCTCGCCCTCGACGATCAGATCGCGCAGCCGCTCGGTGACGTCGGCATGCAGCGTGCGCCGGGCGAGGCCGGGGCGCGCGGCGGGCTCCACCTTCGGCAGGCGCAGCGACACGGCCTCGCGCGCAACGCCGGTGCTGTCGGTGCGGGATGCGGCCACGCGGGCTCCTGGTACAGAGACTGGCGAGCGCGAAATCTAGTGCGGACAGGAGGATATTGCAAGAATGCATTCATAATGCATAATGCGAAAGGTCCGGGGCCGGCCCGGCGGGAGGTGTCGCGGTGGGCGAGCGGGTATTGCTGGGGATGCTCACGCCGTCGTCGAACACGGTGCTCGAGCCGATGACCGCGGCCCTGCTCGCCGCGACACCCGAGATCAGCGCCCACTTCGGCCGCTTCCGGGTCACCCGTATCGCGCTGGACGCGGGCGCGCTCGGACAGTTCGACCTCGAGAACCTGGTCGCGGCCGCGCGCCTGCTGGCCGATGCCCGCGTGCGCGTGATCGCGTGGAACGGCACCTCGGGCGGCTGGACCGGCTTCGATGCCGACCGGCGGCTGTGCGACGCGATCACCCGCGAGACCGGCGTGCCGGCCACCACCTCCACGCTGGCGACCGCGGAGGCCTTCGCGGCGCTCGGCGCGACGCGCTACGCGCTGGTCACCCCGTACACGCGCGACGTGCAGTCGCGCATCGTCGCCAACTTCGAGCGCGAGGGCTTCGCGTGCGCCGCCGAGCGCCACCTCGACGAGGGCGACAACTTCGCGTTCTCCGAGGTGAGCGAGGCCACCGTCGAGCGCCTGGTGCGCGAGGTCGCGGGCTCGGGCGCCGAGGCGGTATCGATCTTCTGCACCAACCTGCGCGGGGCCCGGATCGCCGAGCGCATCGAGGCCGAGACCGGCGTCGCGGTGGTCGACAGCGTGAGCGTGACGGTGTGGAAGTCGCTGCTGCTCGCCGGCGCCGATCCGTCGCGTATCGAGGGCTGGGGGCGGCTGTTCCGCTCCGCGGGCACGGCGGGCTGACGGGCACGGCCCTGCAGCCGGCGCCGCGGCGCCCCGCCCGACGACGATCGATGCGCCGCCGGGTCCGTCGCCGGTGACGGGTGCAGCGGCTATCATGCGCGGCTCGTCGCCCGGCGCTCGCCCGGCACGACCTGAAGGCCGCGGCCGGTATGACGAGCTCCGCGGCACCGCAGCCCCGGCAACATCACGAGAACCAGGAGTGTCGATGTCCAGGATCACCATCACCACGACGCGCCGCACGGCCGCCGCGGCCGTCGCCGCGCTGGCGCTGCTCGCGCCCGCATCGCAGCAGGCGTGGGCCCAGGTCTACGCGTATCCGATGAACAACCAGAGCGCGCAGCAGCAGCAGAAGGACGAGGGCGAGTGCTTCGGCTGGGCGACGCAGCAGACCGGCTTCGACCCGCGCCGCCCCCCGCAGTACCACGGCGGCAGCGCGTACCCGGGCCCGTCCGGGCAGGTGCAGTCGGGCGTCTTCGGCCGCGGGCGCTACGGCGAGGGCGGCGGCGTCGCCGACGCGGGCAAGGGCGCGCTGGGCGGCCTCGTGATCGGAGGCATCGCCGGCGACGCCGGCAAGGGCGCGGCGATCGGCGCCCTGTCCGGGCTGTTCCTCGGCGGCGTCAAGCGCTCGAACGCGGACGCCGAGCGCGAGGCGTGGTACCGCCAGCAGCAGCAGCAGGAGGCCGCCGCGCAGGCGCAGTACCGCCAGCAGGTCGGCCAGATGCAGGCCGAGCACGACCGCGCGTTCGCCGCCTGCATGAGCGGGCGCGGCTACCGCGTGAACTGAGCATCCAGGAGAGTGAACCACGTGAACAGCAAGACCCGTCTCTCCCGGCGCCTCGGCGCCACCGCCGTGCTCGCCGCCGCCGCGCTGTGCGCGGCCGGATCCGCCAGCGCGGCGACGACCACGCTCAGCGGCAAGGGCACCTACTTCGTGAACCGCGATCTGCTGCCGCTCGCGAACGGCGGCGCCGCGCTGCACATCAAGGCCACCACCGTGGTCAGCGCGGAGCCCAGCGAATCGGGGATCATGTTCGGCGAGTGCGCCGGGCTCGCGCACCTCGCCGAGGATGCGACCTACCGCTCGCGGCTGTACTGCAACTTCACCGAGAACGGCGACGACAGCTTCTCCATCCAGGCCGACAACGGCATGGACGGCGGCGAGGTCACGGTGATCGGCGGCAAGGGGCGCTACAAGGGTGCGACCGGCAGCGGCACGCTGAAGCCCCTCGGCGAGGACGGCGGCCAGGGCCGCTACAGCTACGAGTTCAAGATCACCACGCCCTGACGGCGTGAGCCGGCACGATTGACCGGAGGCGGGGCGCGCTCCGCCTCCGGCGCATGCTGCGACGGTTTGCCGGCACGCTCCCGGGCCCGGACACCTTCACGCACGGCGCACCGGTGCACGGTCCGCCCGGAGATCGCAGCATGGCCTCGCACCCGATCGCCCTCATTCCCTCGCTGCTGCTGGGCGCCGTGCTCGGCGGCGCGCTCGCAGCCGTCTCGGCGCCGCCCGCCCGGGCCCTCGCCCCCGGCGAGGAGGGCGCGGCCGCACAGACCGCGGCACCGGCCGAACTGCTCGCCGAGGAGGAGCTGGACGAGGTGGTGGGCCCCATCGCGCTGTACCCCGACGAGCTGGTGGCGCTCGTGCTGCCGGCCTCCACCTATCCGCTGGACGTGGTGCAGGCCGCACGCTTCCTCGAGCAGCACGAGTCCGATCCGGACCTGAAGCCCAGCGAGAGCTGGGACGCGAGCGTCCTGGGGCTGCTGAACTACCCCGAGGTGGTCAGCATGATGAACGACGACCTCGGGTGGACCCAGCGCCTGGGAACGGCCGTGATCAACCAGCAGCAGGACGTGATGGACGCCATCCAGGACTTCCGGCAGCGCGCCCATGCGGCCGGCAACCTGGAATCGGACGACAAGCAGATCATCGTGCAGGAGAAGGAGACGATCATCATCCAGCCGGCCAGCCCGGAGGTGATCTACGTGCCGCGCTACGTACCGGCGGAGGTGGTCGTGGTGCACAGCGCGCCCGTCTACCACTACTGGCCGCGCCCCTACCCGTACTACTACTCGCCGGCGGCCACGTTCTGGACCGGCATGTTCGTCGGCGCCGCGATCGCGTACGGCATCGGTGGCCGCTACGGCTGGCGCCGCGGCGACGTGACCATCAACCGCAACGTGAACATCAGCCGCGGCAACGTCAACATCGGCGGCGGCGGGTCGTCGTGGCGACCGAGCCGCCCGCCCGGCGGCCGCCCGGTGGGCAGCCGGCCCGGCTACGGCAACCCGGGCAGGCCGGGCGGCGGACGCCCCGTTGCAGGACGCCCACCGGGCGGGGACCGCCCCGGCGCAGGCCGTCCGCCGGGCACGGGCCGCCCGGACACGGGACGGCCCGGCGGTCGCCCGGGGGCAGGCCGCCCACCGGGCACCGGCCGCCCGGACGTGGGACGGCCCGGCGGTCGCCCGGGGGCAGGCCGCCCGCCGGGCGCCGGGCGCCCGGAGACGGGACGGCCCGGCGCGGGCACGCGTCCGTCGCAGCCCGGCCTGGGCCAGCGGCCTTCACGGCCGCCCCAGGGCGCACGGCCTACGACCCGGCCCACGCAGCCGGGCGCCGGCGCACGGCCGTCGCCGCGCGCGTCGGGGAACGCGTTCGGCGGCTACAACCGCGGCAGCCAGACGGCGCGCAGCAGCCAGCGCGGCGCCGCCAGCCGGGCCGGGGCGCACCGGGGCGGCGGCGGCGCCCGCCGAGGCGGCGGCGGCCGGGGAGGCCGGCGATGAGCGCGCGGGTCCAGCGCCCGCGCGTCGCCGGCCCGGTCCTCGTCGCCCTCGCCCTCGCGCTCGCCGCGCCCGGAATCGCCGCGGCCGCCGAGGTGCGCGACTTCGACACCCCCGAGGCCGCGGCCGCGGCGATGGTCGACGCAATCGGCGGCGACGGATTCGACGCGGTGCTGACGCTGCTCGACCGCGACTTCGAGGAGCAGCTCATCGGCGGCGACGAGATCGCCGCACGCGAGAACATGCGCCTGCTGCACGAGGCCGCGCTGGAGTTCAACGCGCTGCGCCCCGACGGCGACGAACGGCGCATCATGCTCATCGGCCCGCGCGTGTGGCCGCTGCCGTTCCCGATCGTGCGCGACGACGGACGCTGGCGCTTCGACACTGCCGCGGGGGTCGAGGAGGTGGTGAACCGCCGCATCGGGCGCAACGAGCTCAACGCGATCTCGGTCGCCCGCGCCTACGTGGCCGCCCAGCGCGAGTACGCACGGCTGGACCGCGACGGCGACCGGGTGCTCGAGTACGCGACCCGTGTCTCGAGCCGGCCCGAGCGGCGCGACGGCCTGTTCTGGGAGGTGCGCGACGGCGAGCCGCCCAGCCCCTTCGGCCCGCTGGTCGCCGACGCGCGCGGCTACCTGGAGGGGCGCGACCCGGGCGATCCCTACCGCGGCTACTACTTCAAGGTGCTGACCCGCCAGGGCCTGAACCCGCCGGGCGGCCGCTACGACTACGTGATCAACGGCAACATGATCGGCGGCTTCGCGCTGGTGGCCTTTCCCGCCGACTACGGCAACTCCGGGATCACCACCTTCGTGGTCAGCCACCAGGGCGAGGTGCTGCAGAAGGACCTCGGCGAGGACACCCGGTTCATCGCCGGCGCGATGCAGGAGTACGACCCGGACGAGACCTGGCTCCCGGTCGAGGACTGACCGGCGCCAGCCTGTCGCGAGGAGCTCGATCTCCGGGGTCCCTGACCCCGAATGCCTACGCCCGTCCCTCCCGCACCCGGGCACTGCCCGGCGTGCGCGATCGACGCTCCGGCGGCCCCGCTGGCGCCGCCCACGCGCTCCCGCCCTGCTAAAGAAAACGACCTCCCGGCCGTAACAGGACACGGTCGCCGGCGCTGCGCGCGCCGGGACCGGTCCGGCTCCGGGTGCACGCCCGAGACCGGCCCGCCATCCGGCGCGCCGTCAAGGCGCGCCCCGCAGCACGGGAACGTCGAGGATGCACGCAGTCCGCGGGGTCGAGTCCGCCACCGCCTCGCAAGCGTCGCCGGCCGAGCCGGCGGAGCGCCCTCTCGTGCTGGTGGTGGACGACGACGAGCACCTTCGCCTGCTCACCGCCACCTGCCTCGAGCGCGGCGGCTTCGACGTGGTCGAGGCCGACGACGCGGTGAGCGCGCTCGCCATCTTCCAGGAACGACGACCGGCGCTGGTGCTGTGCGACGTCGTGATGCCGGGCATGGACGGCTTCGAGCTGTGCTGCGCGCTGCGCGCGCTGCCCGGCGGCGCGCACCTGCCCATCGTGATGATGACCGGCCTCGAGGACATGGAGTCCATCGAGCGGGCCTACGCCGCCGGCGCCACCGAGTTCTGCGTCAAGCCGGTCAACTGGTCGCTGCTGCCGCGCCACGTCCGCTTCATCCTCAAGGCGAGCCGCATGCAGGAGGCGCTGAGCCGCAGCGAGGAGCGCTACGCGCTCGCGGCGCGGGGTGCGAGCGACGGCCTGTGGGACTGGGATCTGGCCGCGGACACCGTGTACTACTCGCCGCGCTGGGCCGATCTGCTCGGACTCGAGCCCGGCGCGGTCGGCCAGTCCATCGACGACTGGCTGGATCGCATCCACGTGGAGGACGGCGCCCGGGTACGCGCGGAGCTCAACGCCCACCTCGAGGGCCGCCACGAGCGCTTCGAGAGCGAGCACCGCATCCGCACCGCGACCGGCGGATGCATCTGGGCGCTGGTGCGCGGCATCGCGGTGCGCGACGAGCGCGGCCGGCCGCTGCGCATGGCCGGATCGCTGACCGACGTCTCGGAACGCACCGAGGCATTGCAGCGCCTCGAGCACAACGCGCTGCACGACGCGCTCACCGACCTGCCGAACCGTGCCCTGTTCATGGATCGCCTCGAGCACTGCATGCAGCGCGCGACCCGGCATCCGGAAGAGCGCTTCGCCGTGCTGTTCATCGACCTCGATCGATTCAAGGTGATCAACGACAGCCTCGGGCACGTCGTCGGGGACCGACTGCTCGTGGACGTAGGCGTTCGCCTCACGCGCCTGCTTCGCTCCGGCGAGACGCTCGCGCGCCTCGGCGGCGACGAGTTCGCCGTGCTCATCGAGGACTACGGGGACGAGGACACGCCGAAGCACGTCGCGGAGCGCATCCACGAGGCGCTGCGCACACCGATCGAGATCGACGGCAACAGCGTGACCACCACCGCCAGCATCGGCATCACGGTCAATCGCGACGACTACCAGCGCGCCGAGGAGATGCTGCGCGACGCCGACGTCGCGATGTACGCGGCGAAGTCCGCGGGCCCCGGGTGCAGCGAGTTCTTCAGCCCCGACATGCACGTGCGCGCGATGCGCAGCCTGGAGTTCGAGCAGAGCCTGCGCGACGCGGTCGATCAGAACCAGCTCGTGAACCACTACCAGCCCATCGTCGCACTCGACACCGGCGAGATCTCCTGCTTCGAGGCGCTGGTGCGCTGGGAGCACCCGGAGCGCGGCACCCTGCTGCCGGCGGACTTCCTGGACGTCGCAATCGACACCGGCCTGATCGTGCCGATCGGCAGGCGGGTGATGGAGGACGCCTGCCGCCAGCTCGTCGCCTGGGAGCAGCGCTACCCGCATGCCCGCGACTGGAGCGTCAGCATCAACCTGTGCGCGCTCGAGCTCATGCAGCCGGACCTGCTGGACTTCATCGACGACATGCTGGAGCGGGTGGGCCTCCCGGCACGACGGATGAAGCTGGAGGTCACCGAACGCTCGCTGCTCGGCAACCTCGACGCTGCGCACGAGGTGATGATCGGGCTCCGCGAGCGCGGAATACGAATGTCGGTGGACGACTTCGGCACCGGCTTCTCGTCCTTCGCTTACCTGCAGCGCCTGCCGTTCGACGTCCTGAAGATCGACCGTTCGTTCATCAGCGAGGTCGAGAACGACCGCGACAAGTGTCAGATCATCCAGGCCATGGTGCGCGTCGCGCACGAGCTGGGGCTGGAGGTCGTCGCGGAGGGCAGCGAGCAGCGCGCCTCCATCGACTGCCTGCGCGCGCTCGATTGCGAGTACGCCCAGGGCAACCTGCTGGCGCCCGCGATGTCCGCCGATGCCCTGGCCGAGCTGCTGGCGGGCTGCTGCGCAGCCGACGAGACCCGCCAGCCCGTGCTCGCCTGCGCGGGCGGCGACTGACGCACCCGGAGCGCACGCGATGTTCACGACCATCAAGTCGAAGCTGATCCTGCTGATCACGCTGATCGTCGTGATCACCGGGTCCGCGGTGATCTTCTTCACCCAGCGCGACGTGGGCCGCGCGATGCGCACCGCCGAGGAGCTCTCGGCGCGCAACGTGCTGGAGCTGGTGGAGCTCAACATCCGCGGCGGCTACAACAGGCTCATCTCGGACAAGATCGAGATCCTCACGCGCCTGAAGAGCGAGCTGAAGCAGATGACCGGCGTGGTCGCCTCCGTGCTCGCCGACTACAACGAGCTGAAGGGGCGCGGGGAGTTCACGGAGAACGAGGCGCGTGCGCTGGCGCTGCGCTGGGTGCGTTCCTTCGGCTTCGGAAAGGGGCGCATGTTCGTCTTCGACGACACCGGCTCCGTGCTCGCCGCCAGCGACCCCACCTTCGCGAACGCGTCGCTCGGCCGCATCCGCGACCTGAAGGGAAGGCCGCTCGTGGAATCCATGCGCGCGGACGAGCTCAGCGCGCGCGGCGACTCCGCGGTGTTCCTGTGGCCCGAGGCCGAGGGAGGCTCCGGCGGCAAGCACATGGGGTACTTCATCCCCATCAAGGACTGGGGCTGGACCGTTGCCGGGGTGATCGACTTCGAGAACATCGAGGCGGAGAGCCAGCGCAAGCTGGATGCGATCGTCGACGGCCTGAAGAAGACCTTCGAGAAGATCCGCATCGCGCAGAGCGGCTACGTGTTCCTGTTCAACGGCGACCAGGAGCTCCTGGTCGCGCCGCCAGGACGCTCGGACCAGCTCGTCGAGCCGCAGCGCGTACGCCTCGCGGAGCTCACGGAGGTGGCCGCCGACGACGCCGCCGCGGTGCGCTACATGGACCCCTTCTCGAACTCCGAGGTCCTGGTGGAGGCCTACATCACCTACTTCAAGGCCTTCGACTGGTACGTCGCGGTGGCCGTACCGGTGAGCGAGATCCAGGCGCCCGCCGAGGCGCTCGTGACCCGCCAGAGCATCATCATCGTCACGGTCTTCGTCGGCGCGCTGATGGCTGGCTGGCTGATGGTGGCGAAGCTGTCCGCGCCGCTGAACGCGCTCACCGAATACGCGAAGTCGCTGTCGATGGAGGACTTCACCAACGACTGGCGTCGCGACAACGCGCCGCTCAAGGCGCTCGCAACGCGCGGGCACGAGCTCGGCAGACTGGCCAACGCGTTCCTGTACATGGAGCTGGAGCTGCGGCGCAACGTGCGCAACGCCATCGAGAGCACCGCCGCCACCGAGCGCCTGAAGCGCGAGGCTGCCGTGGAGGCAGCGAAAGCCAAGGACGAGTTCCTGGCCAACATGAGCCACGAGATCCGCACGCCCATACACGGAATCCTCGGCATGACGGCCCTGCTGCTGGACCAGGATCTCGCCGAGAAGCAACGCCGGCTGGCACACACCATCAAGAGCACGGGCGAGGCGCTGCTGGGCATCATCAACGACATCCTCGACTTCTCGAAGATCGAGGCCTACAAGCTCGAGCTCGAGCGCACCGATTTCCGCGTCGACGAGCTGGTCGAGCGGGTGGCCGAGCAGTTCGCCGAGCTCGCGCACCGCAAGGGCGTCGAGCTGGTGGTCTCCATCGCGCCCGAGTGCAGGCGCACCTTCCGCGGCGATCCGGCACGTCTTCGCCAGATCCTCGTGAACCTGTGCGGCAACGCCGTGAAGTTCACCAGCGAGGGGGAGATCGTGCTGCGGGTGCACTCCGCGGGTCGCGTGGGCCCTCATACCCAGCTCCGCTTCGAGATCGCCGACACCGGCATCGGGATGTCGGACGAGGTGCGGGCGCGCATCTTCCAGGCCTTCGCGCAGGCCGACAACTCGACCACGCGGCGCTACGGCGGCACCGGGCTGGGCCTCGCGATCTGCAAGCGCCTGGTCGGCCTGATGCACGGCGACATCGACGTCGAGAGCCAGCCCGGGAAGGGCTCCATGTTCTGGTTCACCGCCGGACTGGAGCTCGGCGAGTCGGTGGGCGACGACGTCGCACCGGGCGGCGAGCTCGTGGACCGCGCGCTGGTCGTGCACCGCAGGCAGTCGGCGCGCGAGGTGCTCTGCCAGCAGAGCGAGGTGCTGGGGGTGGACGTCTCCGGCGTGGGCGAGCCCGAGCACCTGATGACGCGGCTGCAGAGCGCGGCCGAGCTGGGTCGCCCGTACCAGGTCGTGCTGCTGGACGCGCGCAGCGCCGAGGGCGACATGGTTCGCCGCGCGTGCGAGCTGCAGGAAGACGAGCGCCTGGGACGGCCGCGGTGCCTGCTGCTGGTGGGCGTGGTCGGAGACGAGGAGCTCGAGGAACGGGCCGCACAGGCCGGCGTGACCTGCGTCGCGAAGCCGGTGTCGCTGAGCGTGCTCGGGGCCTGCCTGTCGCGTGACGGCGAACGCCCCATCGCGTCTCACGCGGCGCACCGCAACACGATGACCGCGCCGCGCCGGCTCGCGGGCCGTGTGCTGGTCGCCGAGGACAACCCGCTGAACCAGGAGCTCACGCTGGAGATGCTGCGCCGCACGGAGTGCGAGGTCGTGGTGTGCTGCGACGGCGTGCAGGCCGTGACGGCCTTCCAGCAGCAGCCCTTCGACCTGGTGCTGATGGACTGCCAGATGCCGGAGATGGACGGCTTCACGGCGACCTCCGAGATCCGCGCCTGCGAGGCGCAGCGCGGCGACGGACGGCGCGTGCCCATCGTCGCGCTGACGGCGAATGCGATGCGCGGCGACCGCGACGACTGCATCGAGGCGGGGATGGACGATTACCTGTCCAAGCCCTTCAACGCCCAGGAGCTGTTCGCGGTGCTCGATCAGTGGCTCGCCGACGACGGCGTGGCGCAGCCGGCACCGGCGTGCGGCGCCGACGCATCGCCGGCCGCGGCGAAGCCCGTCCCCGGGCCACGCGATGGCACGTCCCGCGACGGCATCGAGTACGACCCGCGCGCGGTGCAGGAGATCCGCAAGCTCGACGACGGCGAGGGCGCCCTGCTCGAGCGCTGCGTCGCCGCGTTCGTGAGCAACGCACCCACGCTTGTCGCGGACATGCGCCGCGGCGCCGCGGAGGGTGACGCGAAACTGGTGCAACGCTCGGCGCACACGCTGAAGTCGAACTGCGCGAACTTCGGCGCCCACGGCCTGGCTGCGGAATGCCGCACCATCGAGGAGCAGGCTCGCGCCGGCGAGCTCGATGGCGCTGTCACACGCGCAGACGAAATCGAACGCCAGCTCCAGGAACTCTACGTGCTGCTCGAGAACGAGTGCGTACGCACGGCCGCGTGACACACCGGCTTCGGATGCCGGCCATGACGAACAAGCAACCCGGAAGCGCAAAGATGATCACAGTCCCGTTCCTGAAGTACACGTCGTACGGCAACAACTTCGTGATCGTCGACCAGACGGCGCAGAGCGTCCTGGGCGAGAAGGCAATGGGAAACTTCGCGGCGAAGGCCACCAACACGAACTTCGGGATCGGCTGCGACAACCTGCTCGTGGTGCAGGCGTGCACCGAGCAGACGCTCGCCGAGATCAACCGTCACCGGCGTTACTGGCACGCATTGCCGTCACCGGCCTGTGCCGATCACGTCTTCCGCATGTTCGAGCCTGACGGCACCGAGGCGTACAGCTGCGGCAACGGCCTCATCTCGATCGCGAACTTCCTGTACCAGCGCTATCGGATCACGTCGACGCGCATCATGACCGAGGTGCCTCGCGGCACACCGAGCGTGATCGCTCTAGAGATCGACGACGCCGGCGCGAGCGTGGTCAACCTCGGCTGCGCGCGCAGAGTGCCCGACGACGTTGCGTCACCCGTCATCCGCCAGCCGATGGACGAGTGCGTGGATCTGATCGACGACATCGAGGTGCGCTTCCGCAGCGACGACCTGAACGCCTACATCGACGGCTCCACGCTCACGATGCGCGGCTACATGGTGTTCACCGGCGAGCCTCACCTGGTGATCTTCCCGGGCGAGTCCTTCTCCTGCCCGGAGCTGGTCGCACCGCTTTTCGCGAAGCGCGGCAGCGACGGCCACGGCGGGGTGGTGCGCCGGCGCGTATCGGTCGGTACCTGGCTGGTGCGCCGCATCGGGATGTTCCTGAACGAGCAGTTCCGCAGCTACTTCCCGGCGGGCATCAACGTGAACTTCGCGCGCGTGGACGAGGCCCGCTCGCTCATCGAGTACCGGTGCTTCGAGCGCGGCATCTTCCGCGAGACCCTGGCCTGCGGCACCGGCGCCACGGCGGTCGCGGTGGTCGCGCGACGCCTCGGCAAGATCTCCGGGCGCGAGACGACGCTGCTGCCGCACCTGTGCCGCTGGCATGACCGTGACGCCGTCATCCGCATCGTGGAGCGCGACGGAGGCGAATGGTGCCTGGTCGGCACCCCGCGGATGCTCGTGGAAGGCAACTTCGTGATGGAGCACGCGGAGAGCGAGACCGGCAACCTCGGGGAGAACCTGGTGGACACCGGCGAGATGCTGCTGCTCGAGAACCGTCTGCTGTCCTCCGACCAGCAGGTGGCCGTGGTCTAGGCGCGTACGCCGGCCGCCGCTCGTCACGAGTACCCGTCCATGCACACGAAGGCCAAGATCTTCGCGGTCGCGATGACGCTGATGCTGGGCGCACTGGCGCTGAGCGCGGTGTTCACGCTCGTCACCTTCGACCGCACCTACCGCGACGAGCTGCTCACCGGCTACTACCTGCCGGTGGTGCACCTGGAGGCCAACCTCTCGCGCGCCGTCGGGCTGGGCGTGCCGCTGGACGCGGCACGCGGGCTGGAACGCGACTTCGCGCAGGCGTGGAACACCCTTGCCGAGCGCGGTGCGAGCCGGCGCGCGGCCGATCGCGGGCTGCGCGAGCCCGCGCTGTTGCTGCTGCGCCCGGACGGCGAGGTGCTGCGCCACGTGGGCGGCTCCGTGGACGTGCGCTCCGAGGAGTTCCGCGGCGCGCTGTCGACCCCCAACGGGCGCGGCGAATCCGCGGCCGGCACCCGCTTCGTCGAGGGACCGACCGCGTTCCTGATTCCGATCCGGATCCTGGATGCGCAGGACAACTGGGCGGCGTCGCTGGTCGCGGTCGTGGACCGGCGCGAGGTCGCACCTACCCTCGCCGGTCCCCTGCGTGACGCGACCAGGCACACCCTCGCGGTGCTCGCCGGCTCGCTGTTGATCTACGGGCTTGCTCTCGCCGTCGTGCTGTGGAGCCGCAGCGAGGACGAGGACCTGCGCCGCCGGCGCATGCTGTGGACCAGCGTGTGCTTCGGCGTGGCCGCGCAGATCGCGGGCGCGGTGGCCGGCGCGCATCCCTATCGCGATCCGTACCTGAGCGGCACCGCCGACAAGGCCGCGGTGCTGACCCGCATCGTGCAGCAGGACACGACCGCCGCGCTGGCGCGCGGCGCGCGCCTCGAGTATCTCGACTTCAACCAGTACCACTGGCGTCACCTGCTCGAGTCCGTGCCGGAGGTGGCCGTGCTCGAGGTGCGCGACCGCAACCGCAGCGCGGTGGTGCGCGTGGACCACCGCGGGGTCACCCACTTCGCGAACGAGAAGCTGCGCGGAGGCGAGGCGCCGCCGAAGCCGGCCGGCCCGAATGCGGACGACCTCAAGGTGCTCGCCGAGAGCCTGAGCGTGGACGGCATCGACCGCGGCGCGGTCACCGCGCGCGTGTCGTCCGCCGCGGTGCGCGCCCAGGTCTACGACCTCGCGGCCGACGCGCTGGCGGCGACCATGGTGTCGCTGCTGATCTTCGTGGAGCTGCTGCTGCTGTTCCACTGGTCGCTGCGCCAGGGTCCGCGCCCGGCACGGCTGGTGAACGGCGATGCGTGCGCGGTGATACGCCCGGCGGCGTTCCTGTTCCTGTTCGGCGTGGACCTCTCGATGTCGTTCGTGCCGCTGCACATGGAACGCATGTACGAGCCGCTGTTCGGCCTGTCCAAGGACGTGGTGATGGGCCTGCCCATATCGGTGGAGTTCCTGTTCGTGGGGCTCGCGATCCTGGCGGCGGGCGTGTGGATGGACCGCTCGGGCTGGCGCCCGTCCTTCATCACCGGCACCGCGGTGGCGGCGCTGGGCGCGGTGTACTCGTGGCTTGCCCCGGACGCGATGCACTTCGTGCTCTCGCGCGCCGTGCTCGGCACCGGCTACGGGCTGACGCTGATGGCGTGCCAGGGATTCGTCGTGCGCGCGACCGACACCCGCAGCACCGCGCGCGGACTCGCGCAGCTGTTCGCCGGCATCTACGGCGGCAGCATCTGCGGCGGCGTGGCCGGCGCGATCCTGGCAGAGCGCTTCGGCTTCGGACCGGTGTTCGCGGCCAGCGGGATCATCGTCTTCGGCGTGCTGGCCTACGTCAGCGTGTTCCTGCCGCGTGACCCGGCGGGCGCCGCCGCAGCGACACCGGAGCGGCCGCCGGCAGCGGCACCGGAAACACCCGCGATCTCCGGGGCGGTGCGCTTCCGCCGCTTCATCACCAATCGCGCGATGCTGGCGCTGATCCTGTTCTCCAGCCTGCCGGCGAGCATCGCCGCGGTCGGCTTCCTGAACTACTTCAGCCCCATCTACCTGAACCGCATCGGCGCCTCGCAGTCCACCATCGGCCAGGTGCTGATGCTGTACGGCGTGTGCCTGGTGTTCTTCGGCCCGTGGGTCAGCCGCAGCGTGAACAGCGTGAGCAGCAAGAAGCTGGCCGTGGTCGCCGGCTGCCTGCTGGGCAGCGCCGCGCTGCTCAGCTTCCAGCTCCTGGACGGCGTGTTCGCGGCCGCGGTCGCGGTGGTGGGGCTCGGTCTCGCGCACAGCCTGGTGCTGTCCTCGCAGAGCGCGTACGCGCTGGCGCTTCGCGTGTCCAGGGATTTCGGCGAGGGCAAGGCCATCAGCGTGTTCCGCTCGAGCGGCCGCCTCGGGCAGATGCTCGGACCGATCGCGTTCGGCTCCATCGCGCTCGCCGGCGACGGCAGCGAGGGGATGGCGTGGCTGGGCTACGCGTACCTCGCGGCGGCGGTGCTGTTCTGGGCGCTGACCCGCGGCGACCGGCACATGCTGGTGGAGGAGCCTGCACGATGAGCGCTGCCGTACCCCTGCCGCACGGCGCCCCGGTACCGGGCTTCGCGCGCGCCCAGCTCGCCGCGGCCCTCGAACGCGTGCCGGCGGCACGCCACGCGCTCGCGGAGAGCGGCGATCTGCCGCTTGCCGGCTACGTGCGGCGCCTCGCGCAGGTGTCTCCCGTCGCGGCACAGCCCGCCGGCGACCTCGTCGCGCTCGTGAGCGCGCGCACCGCGGCGCTGCTGGGCCCCGCGGCCGGCGCGCGCGCCGCCGCCACGCTGGAGGCGTTTCCCGCGGTGCTCACCGCGAATCACCACGGCGTGGACAGCTTCGCGCAGTCGCTGCAGGGCACGCTCGCCCTGGCCCTGGGCGCGCGCCGCGCGTGCGGCGCCGAGGCCGCGGCGGTCGTGCTGGCCTGTGCGGCGGTGCCGCTGAACAACCTCACCTTTCCCCGCGGGCTGCTCGGGTATGCCGCGGGCGCGCGGTCCGGCGTGCGCCTGCCGGTGAAGGTCCCGGTCTTCCCCGACCGTTACAAGCGCGACATGGTGTGCCGCTGCGCACCGTTCGACGCCGACATGCTCGCGCGGGCGCGGGCGCGCGTGGACCGCCTCGCCGGCGACGGCAGCCTGCACGCCGCGAGTGCCGCCGCGGCCCGGAACATCCTCGACGAGGACTACGGCGACCCGGCAGTGCTCGCGCTGCACGATTACTCGAGCCAGGCCACGGTGGTGAACGCCCGCGTGTGGCGGCGTCTGTTCCGCGAGCCGGACACGATGCCGGCGCTCGCCTGCCTGGCGCTGGAGGACATCGCCGCGGCGCTGCTCGCCCGCGACCTCGCCGACCCCCGGAGCCTGGCTCACGCGGTGCTGCTCGACGCGCCGGTGCGCGACGCCGTGGTGACGTCGCTGGACGGCGCACCGGCGTGCTGGGACCGCACGGCGCTCTCGCGGCGCGCGGCGCGGCGCGACCCGGAGCCGGGGCACCCGGCCGGTCACGCCGGATCGGTGCTGTTCTGGGGCCTGGACGCGGCCGGCCGCCGGGTGCCGCTGGACCTGGTGACGGACGGTGCCGCGGCGCGCCTCGCGGGCGTGACCGACGCCGGACAGCCGTTCGAGGTGGCCCTGGACGCAGAAAGCCTGGGCGACGCCCTCAAGGCGGGGCGGATCCTGCCGACCCTGTTCACGAGCTACCTGTGCATCGCGATGGCGAGAAACGTGAGCTGTCTAGGCGGCTACTACCAGGCGGACTACCTGCCGCGCATGCAGCGCGCAGTGGTCTGCGCGCTGGGCCGGGACGCCGGGCGCGAGGCGTTTGCAGTCGCGGCGGCGAACGCTCCCACGACCGGCTATCTCTCGGGGCTGCAGGCCGTGATGCACCGCGACGGCGCGGATCGCCTGCTGCCCGCGGGCCCGCTGGAGATCGCGGGCGCGGGCGGCCTGGACGCGGGGCAGCTCGAGCGGATGGAGCGCATGAGCGTGATGGACGCGCATCTGGGCTCCACCGTGGACACCGTGCAGGACGTCGCGCGCGAGCTCGTCGTCGACGACGGCTGGCACCTGGACATTGCCGCGGATCTGGCCTGGACGCTCACCAGCGCCGTGGTACTCGAAGGTCATGCACGAGACTGACGTGACCCACCGGACGGCGTACGCGCCGCATCCGAGCAACGAGCGAAGACCATCAACGACGGGAACCGGAACAATGATCAAAGACAACACGTCACGGCTGCTGCGAGTCGCGCTGTTCGCGCTCGCCGCGTGTGTGCTCGGCGCCGGCGGTGCGGCCGCGGCTGAACGCCCCTCGTTCAGCGATGCGCCCACCACCAACGACGGCAAGAAGTGGCGCATCGGCTACTACGAAGGCGGCCCCTACCTGCAGTACCTGCAGACGCTGGAAGCGACGGTGCGCGGCCTGATGAAGCTCGGCTGGATCGAGCCTGCCACCCTCCCGCCGCAGCCGGGCGAGGAGACCGACGGCCTCTGGAAGTGGCTCTCCGAGAACGTGCGCAGCGACTACGTGGAGTTCGTCGCCGACGGTCATTACTCGGTGAACTGGGACGACAAGCTGCGCGCGACGGTGTCCGCGAAGCTGCTGGACCGCCTCGCGAACGACAAGGACATCGACCTGCTCATCGCGATGGGCACCTGGGCGGGCAAGGACTTCGCGAACGACCGGCACGCGGTCGCGACCGTGGTGATGTCCACCAGCGATCCGCTGTCCGCGGGCATCATCAAGAGCGTGGAGGACTCCGGCTTCGACCACGTCAACGCGCGCGTGGATCCCGATCGCTACAAGCGCCAGCTCACGGTATTTCACGAGATCACCCGCTTCAAGCGCCTCGGCATCGCGTACGAGGATTCGGTGAACGGCCGAAGCTACGCGGCGCTGGAGGACGTGCAGAAGCTCGCCAAGTCGCGCGGCTTCGAGATCGTCGAGTGCCATACCCAGAGCGACATCTCGGACACCGGTCTCGCCGAGGCGAGCGTGATCGACTGCATCGACACGCTGGCGAAGACCTCTGACGCGATCTACGTCACCGAGCAGGGCGGCGTGACCCGTCGCAGCATCCCGCGACTGGTCCAGATCGCGAACAAGCACCACGTGCCCACCTTCTCCCAGGCGGGTCCCGAGGAGGTTCAGCTCGGGGTGATGGTGAGCCTGTCGCAGGCCGGATTCCGCTACGTGGGCGAGTTCCACGCCGAGACCATGGCGAAGATCTTCAACGGCGCGAAGGCCAACCAGCTCGCACAGCTGTTCGAGGAGCCGCCGAAGATCGCGATCAACCTCAAGACGGCGGAGCTGGTCGGCTTCGATCCCCCGGTCGTGCTTCTGGGCGCGGCGGACGAGATCTTCCACGAGATCCCGTCCCACGACTGACGTCCCCCGGGACGACGTCTCAACCCGATCCAGACGAACGACAACCCAGGGGACACCATGACTCCGACCACGAGGCTCGCCGCCTGCAGGCACGGATACGCCGAGCGCGCGCTGCATCTTCTCGCCCTGCTGGTGCTGGGCGCCGGACTGGCGCTGGCGTGCGCGAACAGCGCTGCCAAGCCGTCCGGCTTCAGCACCATCCCCCAGGATCACGGCGGGCGGCCGTGGCGCATCGCGTACTACGAGGGCGGAAGCCACGGAAACTACTACGAGTACCTCCACGCCGTGGTGGGGGGGCTGGCCAAGCTCGGCTGGATCGACGCCGGCGAGCTCCCGCGCACGGCGGACAAGGACACCCGCCGCCTGTGGGAGTGGCTGGCACGCAACGCCTCCGGGCGCTACGTGGAGTTCCTGGACGACGGCTTCTACTCCGCCGGCTGGGACCTCGAGGCGCGCGGACACCAGCGCCGGGCGTTGCTCGACCGTTTCAGCGAGCGCGCCGACGTCGACCTCGTGTTCGCGATGGGCACCTGGGCAGGCAAGGACCTCGCCACCGACGAGCACCACGTGCCCACCATCGTGATGTCCACCAGCGACCCGGTGCGCTCCGGCATCATCGAGAGCATCCACGACTCGGGTCGCGGCCACGTTCACGCGCGGGTGGATCCGCAGCGCTACGAGCGCCAGGTGCGCGTGTTCCACGACGTCATCGGCTTTCGCCGCCTCGGGGTGGCGTACGAGGACAGCCCCGACGGGCGCAACTACGCCGCGATGGACACGGTGGAGAAGGTCGCGAAGGAGCGCGGCTTCGAGCTGGTGCGCTGCTACACCAAGAGCGACGTCGCGAACCAGGCGCTGGTGAACCGCTCGGTGGTGGATTGCTTCGAGACGCTGGTGCGCCGGTCGGACGCGATCTACGTGACGCTGCAGGGCGGGGTGAATCGCGACACCATCCCGAAGCTGGTGGAGATCGCGAACGCGCACCGCGTGCCCACGTTCTCCCAGGCCGGGTCGCGCGAGGTGAAGAACGGCTTCCTGCTCAGCATCTCGCGCCCCAGCTTCAAGCCGGTAGGGCGCTTCCTCGCCGCCACCGTGGCCAAGGTGCTCAACGGCGCCCGCCCCGGCGAGCTGACCCAGCTCTACGAGGAGGCCCCGAGCATCGCCATCAACCTGAAGACCGCCGAGCTCATCGGCCTCTACCTGTACGCCGACGTGCTCGCGGCCGCCGACGAGATCTACCGCGACATCCAGAATCCCCCGTGACCCCGCTCCGCGCCGGCCGCCGCAGGCGGCCGGCGCGGGCGCCTCGCTGGGCCGGGGACGGCGACTCCGGCGCCGCCACGAGGGCGCCGGTCCGGACCCGCACCGGCGCCGGATCCGGGTTGCCCCGCGCCAGCGCCTGACGCGGCGCAGTCGACGCCGCCGCACAACCCGGTAGCATCGGCGCCACGGCCATTCCGCGAGCGCCCGGTGGACGAATCCGCGACCCTGATGCAGCGCCTGCTCGACGCCGCGAGTGCCGCGGGCGTGGACCTGCCGCCGCCCGGGCGCTGGCCCGCCGGCGGCGCCGACGCGGTGGCGTGCAGCCGCTTCCTGGCCGACACCTTCGCGCGCCATCCCCGGCTGCTCGCCGAGATGCTGGACAGCGGCGAGCTGGCGCGCGCGGACGGCGGCCCCGGCGAGATGCGCGCGCGCGTGCTGGCCGCGCTCGAGGGCGCGGCCGACCGCGCCGACCTCGGTGCGAGGCTGCGCCGGGTGCGCCGGCGCGAGATGACGCGCATCGCGTGGCGCGATCTCGGCGGCGCGGCCACGCTGGAAGAGACCCTGGCCGACCTGTCGGACTTCGCCGACGCGGCCATCGCCGGGGCGCTGGAACACCTGGACGCGATGCTTCGCGCACGCCGCGGCACTCCGCGCGACGAGCATGGTGGCGCGCAGAAGCTGGTGGTGTTCGCGCTCGGCAAGCTGGGCGCACGCGAGCTGAACTTCTCATCCGACGTCGACCTCATCTTCGCGTATCCCCGCGACGGCGAGACCGACGGCGCCCGGCGCAGCATCAGCAACCACGAGTACTTCCTGGAGCTGGGGCGGGCGCTGATCGAGGTGCTGCAGCGGCGCACGGAGGAGGGCTTCGTGTTCCGGGTGGACATGCGGCTGCGCCCGTTCGGCAGCGCCGGACCGCTGGCGCTCGGCTTCGGCGCGCTGGAGGACTACTACCAGCACCATGGCCGCGACTGGGAGCGCTACGCGCTGATCCGCATGCGGCCGGTGGCCGGCGACATCGAGGCCGGGGAGCGGCTGTGCGAGCACCTGCAGCCTTTCGTGTTCCGGCGCTACATCGACTTCGGCGCGCTGGAGAGCCTGCGCGACATGAAGGCGATGATCGCCGAGGAGGTCGCGCGCCGCGATCTCGGCGACCACGTGAAGCTGGGCCCGGGCGGAATCCGGGAGCTGGAGTTCACGGTGCAGGCCTTCCAGCTCGTGCGTGGCGGACGCACGCCCGCGCTGCGCGACCGGCGCGTGACCCGGGTGCTGGAGGAGCTGGGCGCGCGCGGACTGCTGCCGGCCTACGCCGTGCCCCAGCTCCAGGACGCGTACCGTTTCCTGCGCCGGGTCGAGAACCACCTGCAGGCCTTCGACGACCGCCAGACCCACGAGCTGCCCGCGGACGACGCCGGGCGCGCGCGCCTCGCACGCAGCATGGGCTTCGAGCGCCCGGATGCGTTCGAGCACGCGCTGGGCGCACACCGCGCTCACGTGCGCGCGCAGTTCGAGCAGGTGCTGGGCGGCGAGGCGTCGGACCACCTGCCGGACGCCGGCGGCAGCCTGCTGCTGGACGGCCAGGAGCCCGAGACGCTGACCGCGCTGCTCGCGGACTACGGCTTCGGCGACGCGGCGGGCGAGGCCACCGCACAGATCCTGACCCTGCGCGAGAGCACCGACTGCCGCGCGATGGGTGAGACCGGCGAGCGCCGCCTGAAGCGCCTGCTGCCGGACCTGCTGCGCGCGGTAGCCGCCGGCGACGAGCCGCTCAGGACCCTGCAGCGGGTGCTGCAGGTCGTCGCGAACGTGCTCCGGCGCAGCACCTACCTCGCGCTGCTGCACGAGCGCCCGATCACCGTGTCGCACCTGGTGCACCTGTGCGGGGCCAGCCCCTGGATCGCGAACCAGCTCGCCGAGCAGCCGCAGCTGCTGGACGAGCTGCTGGACGCGCGCACCCTGTACGCGCCGCCGCGGCGCGCCGAGCTCGAGGCGGATCTCGACGACCGCCTGGCCGCGGTGGACGAAGGCGATCTCGAGGAAGCGCTGCGGGCGCTTCGCCAGTTCCGCCACCGCCAGGTGCTGCGGGTCGCCGCCGCGGACATCGCCGGGGCGCTGCCGCTGATGAAGGTCAGCGATCATCTCTCCGACATCGCCGAGGTGGTGCTGACCCGGGTGCTGGACCTCGCGCGCCGCGACGTCGCGGCGCGCCACGGGGTGCCGCGCGATGCGCGCGGGGTCGAGACGCCGTTCTGCATCGTCGCGTACGGCAAGCTGGGGGGGCTCGAGTTCGGCTACGGCTCGGACCTGGACCTGGTCTTCCTGCACGGCGAGGCCGCCGGCGCCACCGACGGTGCGCGCCCGGTGGACGCGCAGGTGTTCTTCCTGCGCCTCGCGCAGCGCCTCGTGCACTACCTCACCACGACCACGCCGGACGGCATCCTGTATCCGGTGGACACGCGCCTGCGGCCGCACGGCAAGGACGGCATGCTGGCGTGCCCGCTGGAGGCCTTCGAGCGCTACCTCGAGGACGAGGCCTGGACCTGGGAGCACCAGGCCCTGGTGCGCGCGCGGCCCGTGGCCGGCGATCCGGCGCTGCGCGAGGCCTTCGCCGCGGTGCGCGAGCGCTGCCTGCGCCGCCACCGCGACCCCGAGGTGCTGCGCGCCGAGGTGCGCGAGATGCGCCAGCGCATGCGCACCGAGCTGGGCAGCCGGCGCGCGGGACGCTTCGACATCAAGCAGGACGCGGGCGGCATCACCGACATCGAGTTCCTGGTCCAGTACGGGGCGCTGCGCTGGGGCGACCGCCTCGGGCGCCACCTCGGCTGGACCGACAACATCCGCCTGCTCGCGGGCCTCGCCGAGTGCGGCCTGCTGCCCGCGGACGACGCGGCGATGCTAGACCGGGCCTACCAGGCCTACCGCGCCCGCAACCACCGGCTGTCGCTGCAGGAGCAGCCGGGAGTGGTCGCGGACGACGAGTTCGAGGAGCAGCGCGCCGACGTGTCCCGCGTCTGGCGGCGGGTGATGGAGACGGACGAGGCCGGCTGAGCCGCGCCCGCGGGACCGCGGCGCGGCGCTCGGTATAGACTTACGGCCACGCGACCGCGTACCCGGCCCGGCGGCGGGGCGGGCGCCGCGAGGCAGGCAAACGAAGGCATCATCGATGAAAGCGCGCACCACCGGCCAGGCAGGGCTGGTCCAGCCCAACGCCGAGAACCGCTATACCGTGACGCGGAAGGATCTGCCGCTGAGCTGCCCCATGCCCGGCATGTACCTGTGGAACTCGCACCCCCGGGTCTACCTGCCGGTGGAGAAGACCGGCACCGCCAAGTGCCCCTACTGCGGCGCCGACTACGTGCTCCAGGACTCCGCCTGAGCGCGCCCCCGCGCCCGGCGGCGGCGGGCCCGGCGCACACCGGCCGCAGCCGCGCATCGAGTGACCCGTGAACGACGTCGACGGCAAGCGCATCTACCTGCGGCTGCTTCGCCACGTGGTGCCGTACTGGCGCACGTTCGGGCTGGGGATCGTCGCGATGGTGGTGCTCGGCCTGACCGAGCCGGCGCTCGCGACGCTGCTCAAGCCCACCTTCGACGGCAGCTTCGTGCACAAGGACCTCGACACGGTGGGCCTGATGGCGGTGCTGCTGGTGGTGCTGTTCGCGGTGCGCGGCGCATCGAGCTACCTGAGCGCGATGGCGCTGGCCGCGGTGGCCAGCCGCCTGGTGCGCGATCTCCGCGAGCGCATGTTCGAGCGGCTGGTGACCCTGCCCAGCGAGACGCTGCACCGCACGTCGCCCGGCAAGCTGGTGTCCAAGGTCACCTACGACGCGACCCAGCTCACCGACGCGGCGACCCAGGTCGTGAAGGTGCTGGTCTCGGACACGGTGCTGGTGCTGGGCCTGCTCGGCGTGATGCTCTACTCGAACTGGAAGCTCACCCTGGGCGCGTTGATCTGCGCGCCCGCGGTCGTGGTGGTGGTGCGCTACTTCACGAAGCGCCTGCGCGAGGTCAGCTTCGAGCTGCAGCGCCTGATGGGCGTGGTCACCCACACCGTGAGCGAGGCCCTGGACGGCCAGCGCGTGGTGCGCAGCTTCGGCGCGCAGGCCGACGAGCAGCGACGCTTCGGCGCCGCCGCGAATCGCCTTCGCCAGTTCGAGGTCAAGTTCGCGTCCGCAGCCAACATCATCGCCCCCATCGCCCACTTCGTGACCGCGCTCGGGCTCGCGTCCATGCTCTACCTCGCCGCACGCGAGGCCGCGAACGACGCGATGACGGTAGGCACCTTCGCGAGCTTCTTCGCTGCGATGGGCCTGATCTTCTCGCCGCTGAAGCGCCTCACCGGCGTCAACGCGCGGCTGCAGCGAGGCATCGCGGCGGCCGCCAGCGTGTTCGCGCTGATCGACGAGGCCGCCGAGCCCGACTCCGGAACCCGCACCCTGGATCGCGCCCGCGGCGAGCTGCGCTTCGAAGGAGTCGTGCTGCGCTACGCGACCAACGACACGCCGGCGCTGAAGGGCGTGGACCTCACGGTCGAGGCCGGAGAGCGCGTGGCCATCGTGGGCCCGTCCGGCAGCGGCAAGAGCACCATCGCGAACCTGATCCCGCGTTTCTACCAGCCCGACGAGGGCCGGGTGCTGCTCGACGGCATCGACGTGCGCGAGCTCACGCTGGCCTCGCTGCGCGAGCAGATCGCGCTGGTGAGCCAGGAGGTGGTGCTGTTCGAGGGCACGGTGCGCAGCAACATCGCGTACGGGCCGCTGGCGTCGCGCGATGACGACGCGCTGTGGGCGGCCATCGACGCGGCCGATGCACGGGGCTTCATCGAATCCCTTCCGAACGGACTGGACACCGAGGTCGGGCAGCACGGCGTGCGGCTGTCCGGCGGGCAGCGCCAGCGCCTCGCGATCGCCCGCGCGTTCCTCAAGGACGCCCCGGTGCTGATCCTGGACGAGGCCACGTCGTCGCTGGACAACCAGTCGGAGCGCGAGATCCGCCGCGCGCTCGCGCAGCTCAGCAGCGGGCGCACGACCATCGTGATCGCGCACCGGCTGAGCGCCATCGAGACCGCGGACCGCATCGTCGTGATGGACTCCGGACGCATCGTGGACAGCGGCAGCCACGACGATCTGCTCGCGCGCAACGGCCTGTACGCGAGCCTGTACCGCTTCCAGTCGGACCGCGACGTCGCGTCCACCGCGCGCCCCGCGTCGGCGAGCTGAGCGCGTGAAGCCGTCGCCGGGCGTCGCCAGCGAACGCCGGTCGAGCGCCGCCGGCCGCGCCGTGCGGCGGAGCGCGTGCCGCTCGCCGGCGGGGCCCGTCGCGCACGACCCGATCCGCCCGGCCGGCGGGGCCGATGCGCGGGCGCCCGTCGACCGGCCGGGCCGCGGCGGCCGCGCCGCCGGGCGAAGTGCACGCTCCGCGGCCGGAGCCGGACGCGCCCGCCGACCGCCGCCACGCGGCGGTCGGCGAATCCACGAGCCCTGAACGCGCCCGCCCCGAATGCCGGATCCCCTGCCCATCTGGCGGATCTCCGACGGCCGCCGGGGCCATGACAACCAGAGCCTGGGGCTGCTCGACGCGCTCGCGCGGCTGCGCCCGCTCGCGGTGCGCGAGCTGGCCGTGCGCGGCGGCCTCGCGGGCGCGCTGGCCGCATGGCGCCGGCGCGACGACGACCCGCCGCCGGCGCTGGTGGTCGGCGCGGGGCACGCGACCCACCTCGCGCTGCTCGCGGCGGCCCACCGCCAGCGCGCGCGCAGCGTCGTGCTGATGAACCCCAGCCTGCCGCGGCGCTGGTTCGACCTGTGCATCCTGCCGGTTCACGACGGGGTCGCGGAGGGCGGCAACGTGCTGCTCAGCCTCGGCGCGCTGAACCGCGTGCGGCCATCGCCGGAACGCGATCCCGTCGAGGGCCTGATGCTGCTGGGCGGTCCCTCGCGCCACCACGGCTGGGACGACGACGCGATCGTCGCGCAGCTCGCCGCGATCGCCGCCGCGGACGCGCAGCTGCGCTGGACGGCCGCGAGCTCGCCGCGCACGCCGGCCGGCACCGTCGCGCGGGTGCAGGCGCTGCCGGACATCGACGTGATGCCGTTCGACGCCTGCCCGCCCGGCTGGCTCGCGCAGCGCCTCGCCCGCGCGGCGCGGGTCTGGGTGTCCGAGGACAGCGTGTCCATGGCCTACGAGGCGGCCTCGTCCGGAGCCGCGACCGGGCTGCTCGCGGTGCCCACGCGGCGCCGCGGCCGGGTGCATGCCGCGATCGAGGCGCTGCTCGACGCCGGCCACGCCCGGCGATTCGACGACTGGTCGGCAGGCGAGCCGCTGGCGCCTCCCGGCGCTCCGCTGCAGGAGGCGTCGCGCTGCGCGCGCGCGCTGCTCGAGCGATGGCCGGACCTCGCCTGACCGTGCTGCAGCTGCTGCCCGCGCTGGACGGCGGCGGCGTGGAGCAGGGCACCCTGGAGGTGACCCGCGCGCTGGCCGGCGCGGGCCACCGTGCGCTGGTGATCTCTGCCGGCGGGCGCATGGTGGACGCGATCGAGGCCGCCGGCGGCGAGCACCTCGCGTGGTCCATCGGCCGCAAGTCCCCGCTGACGCTGCGCCACGTGCCCGCGCTGCGGGCGCTGTTCGCACGCGAATCGGTGGACATCGTGCACCCGCGCTCGAGGGTGCCGGCGTGGGTGGCGTGGCTCGCGTGGCGCGGCGCCGGCACCGCGCGCCCGCGGCTGGTGACGACGGTGCACGGCTTCTACCGCCCCGGCACCTGGAGCAGCGTGATGGTGCGCGGCGAGCGCGTGATCTGCGTGTCCGACGCGATCGAGGACTACGTGCGCAGCCACTACCCCTGGGTGCCGCCGGAACGGCTCACGGTGATCCACCGCGGCATCGACCACGAGCGCTTTCCGCACGGCTACCGCCCGCCGGACGCGTGGCTGCGGGACTGGGCGCAGGCGCACCCGGAGCTGGGGGGTCGCCGCCTGCTGCTGCTGCCGGCCAGACTCACCCGGCGCAAGGGCCACGAGAGCTTCCTCGACCTGCTCGCCGCGCTGGTCGCGCGCGGCCACGACGTGCACGGCCTGATCGCCGGAGGCGAGGATCCCCGACGCGCCGCGTACGCCGCGTCGCTGCGCGAGCAGGTCAGCTCGCTGGGCCTGAGCGAGCGGGTCAGCTTCCTCGGCCATCGCGGCGACCTTCGCGAGCTGATGGCGATCAGCGACCTGGTGCTGTCGCTGTCCAGCGCACCGGAGTCGTTCGGGCGCGTGGTCCTGGAGGCCGTGTCGCTGGGCCGGCCCACTCTCGGGCTCGCGCACGGCGGCGTCGCCGAGATCCTGCGCGAGCTCTACCCGCCCGGCGCGGTGCCTCCCGGCGATGCGCAGGGTCTGCTCGTCGCCGCCGAGCGCCTGCTCGCCGCGCCGCCGCCCGTGCCGCCGACCCGCGCGTTCGCGCTCGACACGATGCTCGAACGCACGCTGGATCTGTACCTCGCGCTGTCGGCGCAGGCATCACCGTGAGCGCGGAGGCGAAAACCGGCACCTGCGTGGCGTGCGCGGAAAGCGCCCGCGCGCCGCGCTTCACCGCGTGCGAACGGCTGCTCGACAGCGGCGAACGCTTCCTCTACTGGGAGTGCCCGCAGTGCGGCTGCGTGCAGATCGACCGCGTGCCGGAGGACCTCGCGCGCCACTATCCGGGCGCTTACTTCGCGTACCGCGCGCAGCACGCGCTGGCGGCGAACCGCGTGCGCGCATGGCTGGACCCGAAACGGCTGCGCGCGGCCTGCGGCGGGCGCGACGTCCTGGGCGCGCTGGCGAACCGCGTGCTGAAGCCGCTGGACTATGCCGCATGGTGCGCACGCACCGGGCTCGGCGCGGGCGCCAGCGCGCTGGACGTGGGCTGCGGGAGCGGCAAGCTGCTGGTGCGGCTTCGCAACGCGGGCTTCGCGCGCTGCGTCGGCGTGGATCCGTACGTCGCATCGGACCTGCACTACCGCAACGGCGTCGTCGTGCGCCGGATGGACCTCGGCGCGCTGGCGGCGGAGGACGGCATCGCACCGTTCGACCTGGTCATGTTCCACCATTCGCTGGAGCACGTGCCGGATCCCGTCGACCACCTGAATGCTGCGCGCCGCCTGCTCGCGGCCGGCGGCTGGATCCTGGTGCGCATCCCGGTGGCGGGGACGCTGGCGTGGCGCACCTACCGCGAGCACTGGGTGCAGCTCGACCCGCCCCGTCACCTGTTCGTGCCCAGCGTGGACGCGATGCACCGCCTCGCGGCGCGCGCCGGGCTCGCGGTCACCGACGTGCTGTTCGACAGCACCGCGGGGCAGTTCGCGATCTCCGAGATGTACCGTGCCGGGGTGTCTCCGAGCTCCGAGCAGGGCAGACGGTGGCGGGTGGAGCCCGCGCAGCGTCGGCGCTGGGAGACGCAGGCGCGCGCCCTCAACGCCGCCAGCGACGGCGACCAGGCAGCATTCCTGCTGCGCGCGACGTGAGCGGGCCGCGCCTGCTGCTGGTCGCAAAGCCGTGGCGCGGCGGCCTGGCCGAATACCTGTTCCGCGCGCTGCGCGCGCGCGCCGCGGACCGGGCCGCGTGGCTGCCCAGCTATCCGCGCGGCGCGATCGAACGGCTGCGCTACCGGGTGTCCAGGAACGCCTGGCGCCGGGAGCTGATCGCGCGCGTGAACGCCGCGCCCCGCGACGCCGCGCTGTTCGTGAACCTGCCGCCCGGCGCGCGCGACGTCGCGCCGCATCCGGGCAACGTGCTGTGGCTCACCGACGCACCGCGTCCGCGCGCCGAGGATCTCGCGCCGTTCGCCCGCGTGTTCGTCAGCGACCCCGGCCACGCCGATGCGGTGCGCGCCACGGCGGGCGCGCGCTTCGCCGGCGTGCTGCCGTTCGCGTGCGACCCCGGGATCCACACCCCGGCGACGGCGCGCAGCGTGCGCGACGTGTGCTTCATCGGCAATCGCGACGCGAAGCGCGACGCGCATCTCGCGGCGCTGCTCGCGAGCGGCGCGCGCTGCACCGTCGTCGGGAACTACTTCGCGCGCCACTCGCTGTTCTGGCGCCATCCGGGGAGCTTCCGGCCGCGCGTCGCGCTGGCGGCGATGGGGCGCGTGTACGCGCGCCACCGCCTTTCGCTGAACGTGCACGCCGCGGTGCTGCGCGAGGGCACCAACATGCGCACCTTCGAGTGCGCGGCCTATGGCATCGCGCAGCTGGTGGAGCACCGCCCCGGGCTGGACGCGCTGTTCGACCCGGAGCGCGAGATCGCGACGTACCGCGAGGCCGCGGAGATCCCCGCGCGCGTGGCGGCGCTGCTCGCGGACCCGGAGCATCTGCGCGCGATGGCGCGACGCGCGCGGGAACGGGTGCTGGCCGGACACACCTACCGGCACCGGGTCGCCGCGCTGCTCGACGGGCTGACCTGATCGTGACGATTCACGTCGCGTGCCGGATCGCCGCACGGCGGCTCGGACGCGTCATCGCACCGCGCGGGCGGCGTGGCGCCGCCCGCGGCCGGGCTCAGGCCGCCGGGCGCTCCGCGAGCAGCCGCGCGTACACCTCCCGGTGCGCCCGCGCGACGGCGTCCTCGCTGAACTCGGACTCGATGCGGGCCCGGCCCGCGTGCGCCATCGCAGCGCGCACCGCGCCGTCGGCGGCCAGCAGCTCGCCGATCGCGCGCGCCAGCGCGTCCGGGGCCTCGACCGGCACGAGCACGCCGTCCACGCGGTCGCGAATCAGCTCGACGGGCCCGCGGGTGCGAGTGGCCACCACCGGCACGCCCTGGTTCCACGCCTCGAGCACGGCACTGCCGACCGGCGCGTCACGGGACGGATAGACGAACACGTCGGACGCGCACAGGAAGCGCTGCGGCACCGCGGCCTCGGACACGAAGCGTACCCGCCCGGCAATGCCCAGCTCGCCGGCCAGGCCGCGCAACGCGTGCTCCTCGGGGCCCTCGCCGACCACCAGCAGGTGCGCGTCGGCGCCGTTGGACGCAGGCAGCAGGGCGGTGGCGCGCAGCAGCACGTCCACGCCGCGGTCGCGGTGCAGCCGTCCGAGACAGGCCAGCACGGGTGCGCCGGCGGGGAGCGCCAGCTGCGCGCGCAGCGCGGCGCGCTGTGCGCCGTCCGCGACGATCGCGGCCTCGACCGCGTGACCGATGCAGAACACGTGCCGCTCGGGAAGGCCGCTGTCCACCAGGTGATCGCGGATGCCCCGGGTGCTCGCAATCCACGCGTGCGCGTGGCGCAGGTTGCGCACGTCGTGGTACCCGCCCACGCGCGCCACGTGCACCGGACCGCCCGCGCGGGGCGGAAAGCGCGTGAGCCGGGTGGCCCGGCCCATGTAGGTCTGCACCAGCTGCGCGTCGAACGCGCGGCTCAGGGCCGCGATGCGGGCGCGCGCGAACGGGTCGAGGATGCTGCGCATGCGCACCGCCTCGTGGCGCACCGGCGGCACGATGCGCTCGCGCAGCCGGCTGCTCGGCCGCAGCACGCACAGCAGCTCCTCGCCCAGCGCGGCGAGCCCGCGCGTGAGTCTCAGGAAGAAGCGCTCGGCGCCTCCCTCCTCCCGGCTGCCGATCACGTGCAGGCTGCGCATGGCGGCGATGGTCGTCTCCCGGCGCGAGGACGTGCCTCGAGCACCGACGTTACAGGAAGCACCCGGGTGCGGGCGCCCGGATGCGGCCGTGTGCACGATTGCTGCGAGGCAGCGTGAACGGTCCGGGACGACGCGATGAAAGTGAGCGCTCGCTGTCACTAAAATAGCAACCAGGAATCGACTTCGGGCGGCGTCACCGGCCGTCCGCCGCACTGAACCCGAAGGCCTGCAGCAGCCGCATCAGCGCGTCCCGCACGGCAGCCGCGGAGAACCAGTCGCGGTACGTCCGCGCCGCGGCCGCCGCGCCGTCGACCAGGGCGCGCGGCGACGCGCAGAGCTCGTCCAGCGCGCGTGCCAGCGCCGCGGGGTCGCCGGCCGGCAGGAAGCGCAGGCCCGGCGATGTTCCGGCGCGCAGCGCCGCGGGATACGCCGGCGCGTCGCGGGTGATCACCGGTCGTGCGCACGCGAGCGCCTGGTAGACCTTGTTCGGAATCACGCGGGCGGCCTTCGGCGACGTGCCGAACACCCCCAGCAGCACGTGCGCGGCGTGGATGCGCGCGGGGAGCCGGGCCTGGTCCAGCCACGGCTCGAAGCGCACCCGCGACTGGCCGCGCGCCAGCGTCTCGCAGCGCGCGCGCAACGGGCCGTCGCCCAGCAGCGTGATGCGAAGCTCCGGGCGCGTCGCCTCGGCCGCGGCGCGCACGATCACGTCCGGGCCCTGCAGCGCGAGGAAGCTGCCGTAGAACAACGCCTCGACGCGGTCGCGGTGCGCGGCCGGCGGCGCGGGGGCGAACAGCGACTCGTCGGCCCCGACCGGGATCACGTGCACACGGTCCGGCGCCGCGCCCAGCTGCGAGACGAAGTACGCGGCGTGGGCGTCGGTGTCGGCAACCACCCGGTCCGCGGCCGTGAACAGGCCGCGCTCCCAGGCCAGCAGCCGCCGCGCCGCGGGGCTTCCCGGCGCGTGCTTGCCGCGCTCGTCCACCTGCTTGTCGTAGGCGCTGATCAGCGGGTCGAAGCACAGCGCCACGCCGCGGGCCTCGGCGAAGCGCCGCGCCGACGGCACGTCGCGCTGCCGGAAGCACGGCACCCAGACCAGGTCGACCCGCGGCGGCGGCCGCAGGCGCGCCTGCACGCCCGCGACGACGCCGGCCAGCGGCCGGAAGTCGGCGACCTGCCAGCCCAGATCGGCGAACGCGCTGCGCAGCACGGCATTGCGCGAGTACGCGGGGTCGGAGCGGCCCCACCACAGCACGCAGGGGCGCCGCCCGTCGGCGGAGCGCGGCGTCAGCACGGAACCGGGGATGCGCCGGGGAGCGGCACCCCGAGCTCCACGAGCGCAGCCAGCACCTGCTCCGGGCTCAGCACCTGCATGCACGAATGATGGCTGCACTGCTTGCGGTAACAGCTCCGGCACCACAGCGCGCCCTGCAGCATCTGCACCCGGGCTCCGGCCGGACGCACCCGGCGCGGGTCGGTGGGCCCGCACAGCACGACCATCGGCCGCGCCGCGGCGGCCGCGACGTGCGCCGGGCCGGTGTCGTTGGACACCACGCAGCACGCCGCCTCGGCGAGGTGAACCAGGTCCAGGACCGCGGTCTCGCCGCACGCGTTGACCGCCACCCCGGGGCAGGCCTGCGCGATGGCATCGCACTCGGCGCGCTCGTCGTCGGCGCCCACCAGCAGCACCTTGCCCACACCGCGCTCGGCGAGCGCCAGCGCGAGGGCGGTGAAGCGGCGCCAGCCCCAGCGCTTCAACGGCGCGGCGGCGTGGCAGCCGGGGATGAACAGCGCGAAGCTGCCCGGCGCGAGACCGTGCCGGTCGAGCAGCGCCCGGGCGCGCTCGCGCTGGGAAGGCGCGGGGTGCAGCACCGGCTGCCGTGCGTGCGTCGCGATCCCTGCGGCGCCAAGCGTCATGCGCAGGTGGTCCAGCGCGTTGACCTCGGGCGCGGGGGCCGCCGGCGCGACGGTGTAGGGCCAGTGCCGGTGATTGCCCACGCGGATGCGCGGCGCGCACCCGGTCGCCGTGAGCGCCGCGATCACCAGCCGCGAGCGGTCCGTGGACTGCAGGTCCACCAGCGCGTCGTAACCGCCGCGCCCGACGCGCCAGATCCACTGCACGATGCCGCCGAGATCCGGGCGCCGCACGTCGACGCCGAGCACTCGCGCGAAGCGCGGATCGTGCTCGAACAGGTGCGCGTAGCGCGGCAGGGTGTCGAGATCGAGCGTGACGCCGGGCAGCGCGCGGTGGATGTCCTCCATCACCGCGCTGGCGAGCGCGAGGTCGCCCAGCGCGCTCCACTTCATCACCAGCACGCGCTTCACGCCGGCGCGCGGCAGGTCGATGCTCCAGCGCCGCGGCATCAGTCGTCGTAGACGGCGGGCAAGCCGGGAGGGCGTGTCTTGAAGCGCCGGTGCACCCACAGGTACTGCGCGGGCGCGAGATGCACCTGCTGCTCGATGATGCGGTTCAGCCGCCTCGTCGCCGCTTCCAGATCATCGCCGGGAAAGTCCTCCAGCGCCGGCAGCACCTCGAACTCGTAGCCCTGGCAGTCCGGCAGGCGGCGATAAAGCAGCGGCAGCAGCGCCGCGCCGGTGCGCGCGGCGATGCGCGCGGTGGTCGTCACCGTGGCCGCGGGCTGGCCGAAGAACGTCACGAACGCGCCCTGCGCGATGCCGTGGTCCTGGTCCGGAGAGAACCACACCACCTTGTCGGAGCGCAGTGCCGTGAGCAGCGTGCGCATGTCCTCGCGGTCGAACATCACCGCGCCCTGGCGCCCGCGCCCGCGGAAGATCACGCGGTCGAGCACCGGGTTCTTGTTGCGGCGATAGATCGAGTGCGCCGGCTGGTAGCGCGACACGAGCTGCATCGACATCTCGAGGCTGGTGAGATGTGCCGCCATGAAGATCGCGCCGCGCCCCGACTGCAGGGCCCGCGTCACGTTCTCCAGGCCCCGGAAGCGCACGATCGCGTCCAGCGCCGGACCGGGCAGCGTCCAGGCCGCCGCCGTGTCCACCAGCCCGATGCCCAGCTCCTGGAAGTGCTCGCGAAGCAACGCGGCACGGCGCCGCACGCTCCAGTGCGGGAAGCACAATTCGAGGTTGCGCTGCGCGATGTGGCGGCGGCGGCGCATCAGCCCGCGCATCAGATCGCCGAGCGCGCGGCCGAGCCGCACGCGCAAGCCGCACGGCATCCGCCCCACTACCGCGAGCGCCGCGACCAGCAGCCAGGTCGGCCACCAGCGCGGTGATGCGAGGGCGGACCGGCGGCCCGCGTCAGCCGCCATCGTCGAGGGCGTCGAAGGCCGGCATCGCGGCGGCGATCTGATCGTGCCAGTCGGCAAGCCCGATGCCGAGACGCTCCCGCGCGCGGGAGCAGTCCAGCACCGAACGCGCCGGGCGCGGCGCGGGTGCGGCGAAGGTCGCCGTGTCGATCGCCTCCAGCGGCGCGCGCGCGGGCGGGCGCATCAGCGACCGGATTGCCGCCGCGAACCCGTGCCACGTGGTCTGCCCGGCGGCGCACAGGTGGTACAGACCGGCGAGCTCAGCGACCCGATCGGCGTCCTCGCGCGCCAGCAGGTCGAGCACTGATTCCGCGACCGGCTGCGCCCAGGTGGGGCAGCCCCACTGGTCGTCGACGACGCGCACCGGCGACTCGCCGCGGAACAGCCGGCGCATGGTCGCGACGAAGTTGCGCCCGCCGGGCGCGTACAGCCAGCACGTGCGCAGCACGAGGTGCGCGGCGCCCGACGCGCGCACCGCGTCCTCGCCGGCGAGCTTGCTGCGTCCGTAGCTGCCGAGCGGCGCCGGCGGATCGTCCTCCCGCCAGGCGCGCTCGCCGCGGCCGTCGAACACGTAGTCGGTCGAGAAGTGCACCAGCAACGCGCCCTGCTCGCGGCACGCCGCCGCGAGCGCCGCCGGAGCGTGGGCGTTGACCGCCATCGCGAGCTCCGGCTCGCTCTCCGCGCGGTCCACCGCGGTGTACGCGGCGGCGTTGACGACCACCGACGGCGCCGCGTCCGCGAGCGCCTCGGCGATGCGCGCCGGGCGCGTCACGTCCAGCTCGAGCCACCCGGGCCGCGGCGCCCGCGCCGCGAGGCGGTGTCGCAGCCCGCGCGCGGCGAGCGCGCGCGCGAACTCGCCGCCGAGCTGCCCGCCGGCACCCAGCACCAGCACGGGGCCACGGTCCAGGATGCTCAGGGGAAGCGCTCCGCGTCGGCGAAGGAGCCGGCAGCCGCGTCGCGCGCGGACAGCGAAGGCGGCCCGTGCAGGGGCCACTCGATTCCGATGTCCGGATCGTCGTAGCGGATGCAGCGCTCCGCGTCAGGCGCGTAGTAGTCGGTGGTCTTGTAGGCGACGTCGGCGCCGTCGCCGAGCACCAGGAAACCGTGTGCGAATCCTTCTGGGATCCAGAGCTGCACGTGCGCGCGGTCGTCAAGCCGCACCGCTGTCCACTGCCCGAAGCGCGGCGAGCTCGCGCGCATGTCCACCGCGACGTCGAAGATCTCGCCGCGCAGCACGCGCACCAGCTTGCCCTGCGCGTGGGGAGCGACCTGGTAGTGCAGGCCGCGCAGCACACCGCCGGCGGAGCGGCTGTGGTTGTCCTGCACGAAGCTGACGGCCCGGCCGGTCGCGGCCTCGAAATCGCGCGCGTTGAAGCTCTCCAGGAAGAACCCGCGCTCGTCGCCGTGCACGCGCGGCGTGAGCATCAGCACCTCGGGATGCGACATCGGCTCGACTTCGATCATGCTGGGGCTCCGGTGCGCACGCGCATCCCGCCGCCGGCTCGCACGGGCGTCGGCGGCGACGGGCGCTTGGAGGACGCCGTCATTCTCGCACGCCCGACCGAGGGCTGGCACGGCGGCGCGGTCACTTTCCGATGCAGAAGGTCGCGAAGATCGCGCCCAGCAGATCGTCGCTGCGCACCGTGCCGGTGATCTCGCCGACGGCCTCGTGCGCGAGGCGCAGCTCCTCGGCCACCAGCTCGCTGCCACGGCCTGCCTCGTGCAGCGCCGCAGCCGCGGCCAGTGCGTCGCGCGCGCGGCGCAACGCCGCGACGTGGCGCCGGCGCGCGGTGAAGCGGCCTTCCCCCGACAGCACGTCGGCACGGGCCAGCAGCGCATTGACGAGCTCCGGAAAACCGGCGCCGGTGCGCGCGCTCACGCGCACGCCGTCCGCCGCGTCGCCGGCCCGAGCGCCGCTCAGGTCCACCTTGTTGCGCACCAGCAGCCGGGGTGCGTCCGCATCCAGGCCCGGCGGCAGATCGGGCTCGCCGCCCTGCCCACCGTCGTCGAGCACGACCAGCAGCAGGTCCGCACCCTCGATCTCGCGGTGCGTGCGCGCGATTCCGGCGCGCTCGATGACGTCGTCGCTGTCGCGCAGCCCGGCGGTGTCCACCAGCTCGATCTGCAGCGGCCCGAGGGTCAGCTCCTCGCGCAGCACGTCGCGGGTGGTGCCCGGCAGCGCGGTCACGATCGCGCGCTCGTCGCCGGCAAGCCGGTTGAGGATGCTCGACTTGCCGACGTTGGGCGCGCCCACCAGGACCGCGCGCAAGCGGTCGTTCAGGCGAACGCCCCGGTCCGCCTCCTCCAGCGTCTGCTCAACGAGCCGCGCCAGCGCCGCGAGTCGTTGCGCGACCGCATCGTCGCGCGCCGGCTCGAGATCCTCCTCGGAGAAGTCGAGGTCCGCCTCGAGACGCACCCGCTGCTCGAGCAGCGACGCCGCGATCCGGCGCACCTGGCGCGAGAACACGCCGCTCAACGTCGCGCGCGCCGCGCGCGCCGCGCGGCGGCTGCCGGCGTCGATCAGGTCCGCGACCGCCTCGGCCTGCACCAGATCCAGGCGGCCCTCGAGGAACGCGCGCTCGGTGAACTCGCCGGGCCGCGCCGGCCGCGCACCGGCAGCCACGACCGCCTCCAGCAGGGCGTCCAGCACCGCGGCGCCGCCGTGCGCCTGCAGTTCCAGCACGTGCTCGCCCGTGTACGAGCCCGGGGCGGGGAAGTACAGCGCGATGCCGCGATCGATGGGCTCGCCCGAGCCGTCGCGGAACGTGCGCAGCGCCGCGTGACGCGCAGCCGGCAGGTCGCCCAGCACGAGCCGGGCGACCGCGGGCACGGCGTCTCCGGACACGCGCACCACGCCGATGCCGGCGCGGCCGCGGGCGGTTGCGATTGCCGCGATGGTGTCGCGCACCACGGCGTCGGCGGCGCCGCTCAGAGGCTGTGAATTCCGCGCCGGCCTTCGCGAGACTGCCGCCAGACGTCAGGCGCACGGCGCGGGGCTGTACATCGCCCGGCACCGCGGCCGTCTCCGCGCGCCCGGGCGATGGGGATACCCGCAACGCGGCCGGAGGCGCCCGGAGGGCGTCGCAGCAGGCGTGGCGACGGATTCACGATCGCTCAGCCGTCGGGGCCGACGATCTTGCGCGTGATCACCCATTGCTGGGCGATCGACAGCAGGTTGTTCACGAACCAGTAGAGCACCAGCCCGGAAGGGAAGAACAGGAACAGGAAGGTGAACACGATCGGCAGCATCATCATCACCTTCGCCTGGATCGGATCCGGGGGCGCCGGGTTCAACCGCTGCTGCACGAACATGCTGGCGCCCATCAGCAGCGGCAGCACGAAGAACGGATCGTACTCGCTGAGGTCCTGGAGCCAGAAGATGAACGGCGCCTGGCGCAGCTCCACGCTCTCCAGCAGCACCCAGTACAGCGAGATGAAGACGGGTATCTGCACCAGGATCGGAAGACAGCCGCCGAGTGGGTTGATCTTCTCGGTCTTGTACAGCTCCATCATCGCCTGGTTCATGCGCTGCTTGTCGCTGGCATAACGCTCGCGAAGCTGCGTGATGCGCGGCTGAAGCTTGCGCATGCGGGCCATCGACTTGTAGCTCGCCGCCGAGAGCTGGAAGAACGCGAGCTTGATCGCGATGGTGAGGATGATGATCGAGAAGCCCCAGTTGCCCACGAACTCGTGGATCCACTTCAACGCCCAGAACAGCGGCATCGCGATGAACCACAGCCAGCCGTAGTCGACGGTGCGATCGAGGTAGGGCGCGACGTTCTCCATGCGCTGCTGGTCCTTCGGACCGACGTACAGCCTCATGTCCAGCGTGCTCTCGGCGCCCGGCGGCACCGATTGCGCAGGCGTCATCACGCCCAGCACGAAGCGCGCGTCGGCGAGCGCCTTGCTGTAGTAGTAGTTCACCGCGTCGGCGGCCGGCACCACGGCCGCAGCGAAGTAGTGCTGGATCATCGCGGCCCAGCCGCCCTGCACGCTCTCGTCCACCGCCCGATCGGCCATGTCGCCGAAATCGATCTTCTGGTACGGCTTGTCCGGCTTCGACAGCACGCCGCCGGTGTAGGTGTAGGTCTGGAACAGGCCGCCCTCGCGCGGTACCTCGGCGCGCAGCAGCTGCGTGTACATGCGCACCGGCCACGGCGCGGACGAACCGTTGCGAACCAGGTACTCGATGCGTACGACGTACGAATCGCGCTCCAGGACGAAGCGCTTGATCACCTCGACGCCGTTCGCCGAGCGCCACCGAAGCGGCACCGTCAGCGTGTCGGCGCCGTCGGGGAGCACGTACTCTGAGGCCTCGGCGCTGAACGGCGCACGGTGGTTGGGCGCCTCGTCGTTACCGAGCAGCCCGGACTGCACCAGGAAGACGTCGGGTGGCTGGGGAGTGAGCAGCGTCAGCGGCTCATCCGGCTGCTCGCCGGACTTCGGGTAGGCAAGCAGCCGCGCTTCGCGCAGCGTGCCTCCGGCGGGGTCGATGGTCAGGTCGAGCAGATCGGTGCGTACGTGCACCGCTCCGGGCACCGCGGCCGCGACGGGCGCGGCAGACGCCTCGTCGCCGGCAGGAAGCGCAGGAACGTCGGCCGCTGGCTGCCCTCCCGGCTGCGCGGTCGCCGCAGGTGCCCCGGGCACGTCTGCCGGCGCGGTGGCCTGCTGGCCGTCCGCCGCCGGTGGCAGGGGCTTCGGACCGTAGTCCTCCTGCCATGCCTGCCACAGCAGGAAGCTCACCATTACCAGCCCGATGAGCAGCAGGTTGCGAACCTGTTCCATCGGCATGCTCAGTCCCTCGTCGCGGCGTGGCCGCGATCAGCGCGGTGATGGAGCGTCGGACTGCGCGATGCGCCGCCAGTGTGACTCGAGCGATCGGCGCAGGGTGTCGTTGCCGGGAGTCGCGTCACAGCGGCAGAGCACGACCACGTCGAGTCCCGGGAGCAGGTGGGCATGATGGCGAAAGCTTTCCCTGATGAGACGCTTGATCCGGTTGCGGGCGACGGCCCGGCGGATCCGCTTCTTGCCGACCGCCAGACCGAGCCGGCTCGCGGGTTGCGGCACGTCCTCCGGTCGGGCGTGGGCAAGCACCGTGAAGAAACGGTCGCTGGAGCGGCGGGCGCATCGGAAGACCCGTTCGAACTCCGCTCCCTTGCGCAGACGTCGGGAACGGTCGAAGCGGGCGCCTGAGCGCGGTGCAGAGCCGCCGGAGGCGTTCAGGCGCTGAGGCGCGCCCGGCCTTTCGCTCGGCGGGCCTTCAGCACGCGGCGCCCGGCCTTGGTCGCCATGCGCGCGCGAAAGCCGTGACGACGCTTGCGCTTGAGATTACTGGGCTGGAACGTTCGTTTCATGACGCCCCTCCAGGGCGTTTGCCATACGGCCCCGGAGCTCCGGAGGAAGCCGCGAATGCTACGCGCTCGCCGCCGAGAGTGTCAATTCAGACACCGATGCTGAACGGCTCGCCGCGCTTCGTTGGACCACACCCCCGTCGGGTATACACTCGTGCGCCTTTCGGGGTGATGGCGGTCAGCGGGGCAGTGCACGACGGTGGGGCAGAGCATCTGGGAAAAGTGCCTCGACCGGCTCGAGGGTGAACTGACCGCGCAGCAGTTCAACACGTGGATCCGCCCGCTGCAGGCGGTGGAGGAAGACGGAGCGCTACGCCTTCTCGCGCCGAACTCCTTCGTGCGCGACTACGTGACCGAGAACCTCGGCACGCATCTCAACGACGTGCTGCGGCGTGTGACGGGCACCGAGGCATCCATCTCGGTCCACGTCGGCAGCCTCGACGGCGAGAGCCGCAGCACCCGTCCGCAGAGCCCGCCGCCGGGCGTCGGGCGGCGCGGCAGCCGGACCGGGCTGCGTCCCGACTTCACGTTCGACAACTTCGTGGAAGGCAAGTCCAACCAGCTCGCGAAGGCGGCGTCGATACAGGTGTCGCAGAATCCCGGAGGGGCCTACAACCCGCTGTTCATCTACGGCGGCGTGGGGCTCGGCAAGACCCACCTGATGCACGCCATCGGCAACGGCATCGCGAGGCAGAAGCCGGATGCGACGATCGCGTACCTGCACTCCGAGCGCTTCGTGGGGGACATGGTGCGGGCGCTTCAGCGCAACGCCATCAACGAATTCAAGGCGTTCTACCGCTCGGTGGACGCGCTGCTGATCGACGACATCCAGTTCTTCGCCGGCAAGGAACGCTCGCAGGAAGAGTTCTTCCACACCTTCAACGCGCTGCTCGAGGATCAGCAGCAGATCATCCTCACCTGCGATCGCTATCCGAAGGAGGTCGACGGGCTGGAGGAGCGCCTGAAGTCGCGTTTCGGATGGGGCCTCACGGTGGCGATCGACCCGCCGGAGCAGGAGACGCGGGTGGCGATCCTGATGAACAAGGCGCAGTCCATGGGTGCCCCGATCAGCCAGGAGGTCGCGTTCTTCATCGGCCAGCGGATCCGCTCCAACGTGCGCGAGCTGGAAGGCGCGTTGCGCCGGGTCATCGCCTATGCGCAGTTCACCGACCGCGCGGTGACGCTCGAGCTCGCCCGGGAATCGTTGCGCGACCTGCTGGCTCTGCAGGACAAGCTGGTCACGGTCGAGAACATCCAGAAGACGGTGGCGGAGTACTACAAGATCCGCGTCGCGGACCTGGTGTCCAAGCGCCGCACGCGCTCCATCGCGCGTCCGCGGCAGGTCGCGATGGCGCTGTCCAAGGAGCTGACGAACCACAGCCTGCCCGAGATCGGGGACGCGTTCGGAGGACGCGACCACACCACCGTGCTGCACGCCTGCCGCAAGGTGGCGCAACTGCGGGCCGACAACACGTCGATCAGCGACGAGTACACGGCCCTGCTGAGAACCCTGAGCACGTGATGGGCATCACCTGTGGATAACTTCGCCTGTCCGGTGCGACTCGCAGTTATCCAGAATGTGTCCACAGGAAAACAGGTGCCGTGAGCAGCCCCTGACGGGGGTATCTGTGAGTCACTTAAGCGTTTGTTATTTATATAAAAATATGCCTTATCCACAGAACTTGCGGCAGCATACAACAGTAACAACAGATTCGAGATCATGAAATTCGAAGTAGTAAGGGACGTGCTCCTGGAACCGCTGCTCGCTGTGCAGGGGGTGGTCGAGCGACGTCAGACCCTGCCGATCCTGTCCAACGTGCATCTCGAGATTCGGGCGGGGCAGCTCGCGGTGTCGGCGACCGACATGGAGATCGAGCTGGTCGCGGAACGGCCCATCGAGGCCGAGGAGGACGGGGTCGCCACGGTTCCGGCGCGCAAGCTGATCGACATCTGTCGGACGCTGGACAAGGACGCCCGGGTCAGCTTCAGCGTGGACGAGCAGAAGGCGGTGCTGCGCTCGGGACGCAGCCGGTTCACGCTGAGCACGTTGCCGGCGGCGGACTTTCCGACTACCGACGCTCCGGCAGGCGAGCTTTCCCTGAGCGTGGAGCAGGCGCTGCTGCGCCAGCTGGTCGATCTCACCCAGTTCGCGATGGCGCAGCAGGACGTCCGGTACTACCTGAACGGCCTGCTGCTGGAAATCGGGGGCGACTATCTGCGTGCGGTAGCGACCGACGGGCACCGGCTCGCCGCGGCCGACATCCCGCTGGACGCGGGCGCGGCCGATACGCCGCGGCAGATCATCGTGCCACGCAAGGGGGTGCTCGAGATGCAGCGCCTGCTGACCGGAGAGGAAAAGGCCGAGCTCACCGTCGGCGCGAACGCGCTGCGCCTTGCGGTCCCCGGTGCCCGCCTGACGAGCAAGCTCATCGACGGGCGATTTCCGGACTACGAGCGGGTGATTCCCCGCCAGGAGGTCAGCGACAAGCAGGTGGTGGTCGACAAGGATCGCCTGGGAGGCTGCCTGTCGGCCGCCTCGGTGCTGTCGAACGACAAGTACCGCGCCGTGCGGCTGAGCCTGGAGCCCGGGATCCTGCGGGTGGTCGCGAACAACCCCGAGCAGGAGGAGGCCGAGGTGGAGCTCGAGGTCGAGTACGACGGGGACGGACTCGAGATCGGCTTCAACGTCGCCTACATGATCCAGGCGCTCAATGCGCTGCCGGGAGAGCAGGTGCGGCTGTGCCTGACCGACGCGAGCAGCAGCTGCCTGATGCTCGCCGAGGGCCGGGACGACTGTCGTTACGTGGTCATGCCGATGCGGCTGTGAGCCGGGTGCCGCGGCGTTCCCGCGACCCGTGGGCTGATCCGCGGCGCGCCGACGGCGAGGCATGAAGCTCAGCTCACTGGCCGTGCAGGGGCTCAGGGTCATCGAGGACCTGACTCTGGACGTCGATGCGGATCTGGTGCTGATCACCGGACCCAACGGCAGCGGAAAGACCAGCATCCTGGAGGCGATTCACCTGCTCGGCACGGGACGCTCGTTCCGGGCGCGCTCGGTCCAGGACGTGGTCGCGCGTGGGGCGGAACGGCTGCTGGTGCGAGGGCTGGTGGTCGACGATTCCGGCGGCGAGAGCCGCGTCGGAGTCGAGAAGCCGCGGCGCGGGGACGCGCGGATGCGGATTGCCGGCGAGGACGTGCGAACGGCGTCCCGCCTGGCGCGACATCTGCCGCTGGTCGTGATCACGCCCGAGAGCCAGCGGCTGCTGAGCGACGGCGCGGAGGTGCGCAGGCGGCTGCTGGACTGGTTGTTGTTCCACGTGGAACCGACCTACCAGGACTGTCACTCGCGCTACCGACGGGCACTGCGCCAGCGCAACGCGGCGCTGCGCCGCGACGACACCACCGCAGCACAGCGCTCCGCCTGGTGCGCGGAGATGGCGCAGGCCGGCGAGGCTCTGCACCGGGTTCGCGAGCGGGGGTTGCAGAGCGCGCTCGGCCTGCTGGAGGCTGCGCTGGAGGAGCTCTCGGGTCTGCCGATCACGCTGCGCTTCGAGCCCGGGTGGGACGTCGAACAGGATCTGGAGCCGCTGCTGCAGCGCGAGTGGGGCGCCGATGCGTTGCGCGGCTTCTCACGGCTCGGCCCGCACCGCTGTGACCTGCAGATCCGGGTCGAGAATCGCCCGGCGCAGCACGTCGTGTCGCGAGGCGAGGGCAAGGTGCTCGCCATGGCGGTGATGGTCGGCTTCGCGCGCGTGCTGGCAACCAGCAGCGGGCGCCGGCCGCTCGTGCTGGTGGACGAGCTGGCGTCCGAGCTCGATGCGTCGAACCGAACGCGGCTGTCGTTGGCGCTGAAGGACCTTGGCCTGCAGACGCTGGTGACCGCGGTGAGCGAGCGGCTGGTGGAGACCGCCGGATGGACGCGCGTGACGGGCTACCGGATGGAGCAGGGAAAGGCGGCCCGAATGCTACAATAGTGCGCTTTCCCCGACAGGACCCGCCTGTGAGCAGCAGCGCCTACGACTCCTCGAAGATCCGCGTTCTCAAGGGCCTGGACGCCGTGCGCAAGCGGCCGGGCATGTACATCGGAGACACCGACGACGGGACCGGCCTGCACCACATGGTGTTCGAGGTGGTCGACAACTCGGTCGACGAAGCGCTCGCAGGCTACTGCTCCGAGATCGAGGTTCTGGTGCACGCCGACGAGTCGGTGACGGTCAAGGACAACGGCCGCGGGATTCCGGTGGACGTGCACAAGGAGGAGGGCCGTCCCGCCGCCGAGGTCATCATGACCGTGCTCCACGCGGGCGGGAAGTTCGACGACAACTCGTACAAGGTCTCCGGCGGTCTGCACGGGGTCGGCGTGTCGGTCGTGAATGCGCTGTCCGAGAAGCTGGTGATGACCATTCACCGCGACGGCCGGCGCTACCGCCAGGAGTACCGGGACGGCGTTCCGGTGACCGGTCTGGAGGACGTGGGGCCGGCGGAGGGGTCCGGCACCGAGATCACGTTCCATCCATCGCCAGCGACCTTCACGAACATCGAGTTCCACTACGACATCCTCGCGCGGCGCCTGCGCGAGCTGTCGTTCCTGAATTCAGGGGTGCGGATCCGGCTGCTTGACGAGCGCACCGGCAAGCACGACACCTTCCAGTACGACGGGGGCATCCGGGCCTTCGTCGAGCACCTGAACAAGAACAAGACGCCTCTGCACGACACGGTGCTCCACTTCACGGCCGAGCGCGGGAACCTCACGGTGGAGGTCGCGATGCAGTGGAACGACTCCTACCAGGAGAACATCTTCTGCTTCACGAACAACATCCCGCAGCGTGACGGTGGCACACACCTGGCCGGGTTCCGCGCGGCGCTGACGCGCACCCTGAACCAGTACATGGATGCCACGGGCGTGCTGCAGAAGGCGAAGGTGGAGCCCTCCGGGGACGATGTCCGGGAGGGACTGACCGCGGTGCTGTCGGTGAAGGTGCCGGATCCGAAGTTCTCGTCGCAGACCAAGGACAAGCTGGTGTCGTCGGAGGTCAAGCCGGCTGTGGAGAGCAGTGTCGGCGAGAAGCTCGGCGAATTCCTGCTCGAGCGCCCGATGGAAGCGCGCGGGATCACCGCGAAGATCGTCGAGGCGGCGCGTGCCCGCGAGGCGGC